>NZ_JBFAZH010000492.1:0-5504 GCF_040681735.1 Actinoplanes sp. NPDC051633
TCGAGCACCACCAGGTCGACGTCGGAGTCCGGCAGCTTCGCCAGCGCCTCCGTCCCCGTCTCCGCCTCGAGCACCCGGAAGCCGGCCCGGGTCAGCCAGCTCACCAGCAGATATCGCTTGGTGGCGCTGTCGTCGACGACGAGGATCCGCCCAGAGCTCACGGCAACCCCATCGGCAGGCTCACCGTGAAGGTGCTGCCCTTGCCCGGCGCCGACGACACCCGCATCGCACCACCCAGAATCCCGGCGAGCCGGCGGGCGTACGGCAGGCCGAGCCCGGTGCCCGTCCCGCTCAAAGCCCGCAGGCCGGGCACCTGATAGAACTCCTCGAAGATGCGTTCGTGCAGCTCAGGGGGGATGCCGGCGCCGGTGTCGGCGACCTCGAACACGGCGTCGTCGCCGACCCGCGTGACGCTCAGCCGCACCGAGCCCTCGGCGGTGAACTTGATCGCGTTGGTCAGAAGGTTGCGCAGGACCTGCGCCAGCAGCACCTCATCGGTACGCATCACCGCAACCCCCGGCTCCTCGACGACGAAGTCCACCCCAGGCCGCGTGGCCAGCGGGCGCAGCGTTCCCCGCAACTGGCCGAACATGCGCCGCAGGTCCACGTCGACCAGGTCCGGCTCGATCCGGCCGGCCTCCGCCTTGGCGAGGTCGAGCAGGTCGTTCACGAGCGTCAACAGGTCGGTGGCCGAGGACCGGATCAACTCGACCTGCCGGCTCTGGTCGTCGGTGAGCCGGTCGGAGGACTCGTCGGCCAGCAGCCGGCCCAGCCCGATGATCGCCGTCACCGGCGCGCGCAGCTCGTGGCTGACGTTGGCCAGGAAGCGGCTTTTCGCCTCGCTGGCAGCGCGGAGCTGCACCGATTTCTCGTCCAGCTCGGCGTAGAGCGCGACCACGCCGCGGTTGGTCTCCTCCAGCTCCTCGGACAGCTGGTTGTAGAGCGCCATCACGCCGCGGTTCGTCTCCTCCAGCTCGGCGTTCAGCCGGGCGAGGTCGTCACGCTGGGCCCGCACCTCGTTGAGGGCGGCGATGAGCTGCTGATTCTGCACCGCCAGCTCGTCCAGAGGGCTGCCCGGGACGTGGGCGTCGAGGCGGGCTCGGATGTCATCCATACGCTCGGGGGTCAGGGGCGGCGCGCCTGACGGCAGGCGACGAGACATCCGCACGACCGTACCGGTTCCACCGTCACCAACCTCCAACGTGTCGACCAGGCGGCCGACGATCTCGAGCTGCGGAGCGAGCCGGGTCTCTTCGCCGGCCATCGGATGCTCCATCTCTACCTGAAGGGTAGGTACCCGGCCGCGGCCGATGGCGAACGCCACGTCGGCGGACCGCCCATCGGACAGCAGCACCCGGGCCACCTCGCTCAGCGCGGTGGCCACCCGCGTCTGGTCCTGCGCTTCCATCCCGACCTCGCGGGCCACCTCACGACCGAGCTGCCGGACCATGAAGATGTCCTGCTCCGCACGGAGCCGGACGTGGACCAGCAGCTCGTTCACGACTTGACCACCAGCACGCCGGCGTCGTCGCGACGGGTGCCGGCGTCGCGTAACACGGTGGCCGCGATGACCTGCGGCGACCGGGTCAGAAGGCCCGGGTAGTCCTCCGCCCGCCACCGCTCGACCACGCCGTCGGAATGCAAGAGCAACACCGAGCCGGCCGGGAACGGGTACTCGTACTGGCGGATCTGCCGCCGCTGGTGCCCGGCGATGCCGGGCAGCGACACCAGGCCGCGACGACCGTTGTCGCCGCCGAGGATCGCGCCGGAGATGTTGCCCAGTCCGGCATACCGGACGACCTCGGCCGCCTCGTCGATCTCGGCGACCGCGACGGCCGCCCCGCGGGTGTGCCCGAGGGCTCGGTGCAGAGCCTCGACCAGGGCTGCGGGCCCACCCTGCGGGGTGGCGCCGAAGGTGCGCAGCGCCACCTGCGCTGCCGCCGCCGCGAGCGGCCCGTGTCCCAGCCCGTCGACCATCAACATCTGCCGACGCTCGTCCGGGCCGCGGACGGCATAGGCGTCACCGCTGACCGATTCGCCGGCCAACGGCCGGATCAGGCCGGAGGTCCGGGCGGGTGCGGGCGCCGTCGCGGGCCAGACCTGAGCGGCGAGCACGGTTCCCTTGCCGGGTACGGAGTACAGGTCCGACCACGTCGCCTGGCGCAGGATCGCGCCGAGTCCGATGCCCAGGGTGCCCGCCGTCGAGTGACCGTCCCACGCGGCCCGGGCGACGTCGGCCATGCCCGGCCCGCTGTCCACCGCGATGATCTCGACGCCGGCCACGTCGTCGTTGCGGACCGCCCGCACCAGCATCACGCCCTGCTCGGCGTGCTTGACGAGGTTGCCCGCCGCCTCCGCGACCATGATCGACAGGTCGGCGCGGCGCTTCTCGGGCATCGCGAGCGTGATCGCGAGCCGTTCCGCCGCCCGCCGGACGCCAGACGCGGAGCCGGCCTCCTCGACCCGGAACCAGGCGCCGGTGTCCAGCAGTCCGTCGGGCATCGACGAGACCGCGCCGCCGTTCATCGGCACCATTTGGTCACGGTGATGCTCGTACCCTCGCCCACCTTGGTGTCGATCTCGAACTCGTCGACCAGCCGGCGCGCGCCGCTCAGGCCCAGCCCGAGCCCGCCGCCGGTGGTGTAGCCGTCGGTCAGGGCCAGATCCAGGTCGGCGATGCCGGGGCCCTGGTCGGCGAAGACGATCCTGATGCCGGGCCGCCGCCCGCCGTCCACCCGGCTCACCTCGACCGTGCCGCCCCCGCCGTAGACCAAAGTGTTGCGGGCCAGCTCGCTCGCGGCCGTGACCAGCTTGGTCTGGTCGACCAGCGACAGCTTCACCGACACGGCGACGGTGCGGACGAGCTGTCGAACACGGACCACATCCTGGTCGGAACTGACCGTGATGCGCTCCGTCATGGTGCGTGCACCGCGGTGTCGTCGGTCTCCTCGTCCTGGTCGGATGCCGGTTCGTCATAGCGGTCCCGGGCCAGCATGGCCATGCCGAGCTCGACGTTCAGCGCGGTCCGGATGCCGGGCAGCGACAGCCCCAGCTCGACCAGCGTGATCGCCACCGCCGGGCGCATGCCGACCACCACGGTCTCGGCGTCGAGCACCCGCGAGATGGACGCGATCGTGGCCAGCGTGCGGCCGACGAAGGAGTCGACGATGTCCAGCGCGCTGATGTCGATGATCACGCCGTGCGTGCCGGTGCTCACGATCCGGTCCGCCAGGTCCTCCTGCAGTTGCAGGGCGACCTGGTCCTCCATGTCGATCTGGATCGAGACGAGGAGGATGTCACCGATCTTGAGAACCGGGACGCGTTCCACCTCAGCGGGCCTGTCGCTTGGAGTCGGTGACCCGGAGGACGTGCCGCAGCGCGTCGGCCAGCGACGCCTTGGTGGCGATGTCGCCGAACTCGATGCCCAGCGCCACGATGGTCTGGGCGATCTGCGGGCGGATGCCGGAGATGATGCACTCGGCGCCCATCAGCCGGGCGGCCACCACGGTCTTGAGGATGTGCTGGGCGACCTGCGTGTCCACCGCCGGCACGCCGGTGATGTCGATGATCGCGTACGGCGAGCCGGTGTCGACCAGGGTCTGCAGGAGGCGCTCCATGACGACCTGCGCGCGGGCCGAGTCGAGCGTGCCGACCAGCGGGACCGCGACCACGCCCTCCCACAGCTTGACCACCGGCGTGGAGAGCTCGAGCAGCTGCTCGGCCTGGTCGGCGATCAGCTCCTCGCGGGCCCGGACGTAGCTGTCGAAGGTGAAGAGGGCGGCCCGGTCGACGAACTCGGAGAACGCCACGTAGTCACTCAGCGTGGTGGCCCCGACGCTGTCGCGCTGCTTCAGGATCGCGTGCACGGCCCCCTTGAGGGTGAACACGCTGACCGCGGTCTCGGTCGCGGAGAAGCCCTGCCGTGCCCGGGTGCTGGAGAGGTCAGCCAGCAGCGCGCGCAGCTCGGCCGCCGCGTCGCCGTCGAGGTCCTGCGCACCGGCGCCGAATGCCCCGGCGAAACCGCGCTGCAGCTCGGCAACCTGCCGTTCCAGCTCCGCGCGGCTGAGCCGTCCCTGCACAGTGGGCGCGACCGCCTCAGTCCACAGCCGGGCCAAATCGTCGGCGTTCTCCTTGAACAGATCGGCGAAGCGGCCCACCTCATCCGGACTCAGCGCCACCGCGGCCTCCCCTGTTGTGATGTCATACAACGCGCGGACTCTATCATCGGCTCCGGCGATTACTTGCTGTACACCAACTAACGCCCCGTTCTGCGGACCGCCGCTCGTGTGGAGTACCGTCTGCGAATAACTGGAGGTCCCTGAATGTCCCTGACGGTGCAAACAGAACAACGCGGCGACAAGGTCGTGGTCTCGGTGGCGGGCGAGCTGGACATGGCCACCGCGCCGCAGCTCCAGGACCAGATCAGCGACCTGCTGGAGAAGGGTCGCAACCGCCTGGTGTTCGACCTCGCCGAGGTGTCGTTCTGCGACTCGACCGGCCTGTCGGTCTTCGTCCGGGCCAAGAACAGCACGGACGACGCGGGCGGCGTGGTGCGGCTGGCCGCCCCCCAGCGCGGCGTGCTGCGCATCCTCGAGGTGAGCGGCCTGGTCGAGGTCCTGCAGACCTACCAGACGGTCGACGAGGCGGTCAGCGCCCCGGAGCAGGCCACCCAGCCCGACCCGGCCTCCTGACGCGAGGTCGGCACGTCAGCCGACTCCTCCTCCCCGGCGTGATCTGTTACAACGGCACGCATGGCGGACACGACGATCATCGATGACGTCCGGGAACAATTCGGGCCGCGCTTCGTCCCGGCCAGGCTGGAGGCGGAGGCCGAGGCTCGGCAGTTCCTCAATGATCACGTCGGCAGCATGGACGCCGGACAGATCGTGGACCTCGGTAGGTTGTTCAACCGCCATGAGAAAGCCGGCCGCACGCGCCAGGACCGCTTCACGCCGGGCTTCACCGGCGCAATCATGGCGAAGCTCGGCAATGACGCTCAGCGCTTCAATCACGTCGTCGCCGAGCTTTGGCGCAGTCCGATGCCGAACGCGCTCGATCTGCTCGGTCAGATCTACGCTGATCGGTCGATCTTTCCTCACGCTGGATCATCGTTGCCCAGCATGCTGCTCTATCTTCGCGATTCCGAGCGGTTCGGCATCTGCGTCAACGCCACGATGAACGGCCTTCGAGCCTTGACCGGCATCAGGTACCGCGCGCTCAACCGGGAGCACTACGAGCGGTTCTGCACTGACCTCCGCGCCTGGCGGGAAGAAAACGGCGTAGCTCCGCAGGAGGCTGACGCCATATTGACCAACCTCATGCGCGCTGCCCGCGCTGAGACAGACCCTCCGCCGATCACGCGAGCTCTCTCGTTGAGTGCCGAAGAAGTCGCGGCTGCTTGCTATCTCTCGGTCGAGCAGATCGATCAGTGGGTCGAGGCTCTGCACACGGGTATGAAGCAGGCCGTCTTCCACGGGCCGCCGGGCACCGGACAAACCTTCGTC
>NZ_JBFAZH010000493.1:0-5501 GCF_040681735.1 Actinoplanes sp. NPDC051633
CCGGCCCGGCCGCGAACATCGCCCCGCGAGATCTACCGGTCGCCCTGGCCGGACCGCCGCCGGCCACCACCGTGGTGGCCGCCAAGCTCGCCGCCGAGCACCCGGGAGCCTTCGAGATCACCCAGGTGCCCGACGCCGCCGCCGCGGACGATCTGATCCGCGATCGCTCGGTGTATGGAGCGATCGTCGTCACTCCCGCCGGCGCCGAGGCACACGTCGCGTCCGCGGCCGGCCCGGTCGTGGCTCAGCTGCTCGGCCAGGCGGCCGGCGGCGGCAAGGTCGTCGACGTGGTCCCCACCTACAGCGGTGACCCCCGCGGCACCGGCTTCGGGGCGGGCTTCCTGCCGCTGGCCATCACCTCGCTGCTCGCCGGTGTCCTGCTGTTCTTCGCCGCCCGCACCCGCGCCGCCCGGCTCGCCGGGCTGAGCACCTTCGCGGTCGTCGCCGGGCTGGCCGGCGCCGGGGTCATGCAGGGCTGGCTCGACGTCCTCCCGGGCGACTACCTGACCGTCGCCGGTGTGCTGGCGCTCTTCGCTCTCGCCGTCTCGGGTGCGATGACCGGGCTGGCCGCGCTGCTCGACCGGGGCGGCCTGGCGCTGGGCGCGGCCATCCTCTTCCTGGTCGGCAACGCGCTCTCCGCCGTCGCCTCCGCGCCGGAGCTGCTGCCGCAGCCGTGGGGCGAGGTCGGGCAGTGGCTGCCGATCGGTGCGGGCGCCACGCTGCTGAGGTCGGTCGTCTACTTCGACGGCAACGGCGGTCTGACCCCGGCTCTGGTGCTCAGCACGTACGCGGTCGTCGGCCTGGCCCTGGTCGCGATCGGCCGCCGCGGCACCACCCGGCGCGCCGCCGAGGCCATCCCCGCCGCCGCGACGCCGGAGCACGCCCTGGCCCGCTGATCGTCGGAATCGAAGAGGACCGCCCATACTTGCCGCGTGGTGATCTCGCGGCGGTGGGCGGTCTTCCTCGTGCTGGTCGGCCTGTGGACCTGGTTGATCTGGCCGCGCTTCGGGCTGGCGATCTGGCGGGACGACCGGTCGTTCGCGGACGGCTCGCCGACCTCGTTCCTCTGGGTGCACGCGCTGCTGATCGCCGCCTCGCTGGCCATCGGGACGATCGTCGGCGTCCTGGGCGTGAAAGCTTTTCGTGCGGCGGGCCGAGCGCCGCAAGATTAACGATGTGTTTCCCGGACCGCCGGGCATTCTCCGCTCAATCACCCGAAAGCCGCGCCGACGTCACCTGGGCAGTCGCGGCCGGGTAACGGTGCGCCAACAGTCCGGCCCGATTTCCTGACGCGGCGTTGGCCTGCAAGTACGCTCGCGCCGGAGAACTCACCGCGCTCGTCGGTGTGCAGTGGAAGGAGGGCGTTTTGCGCCCAGTACGTGGGAAGCGAATCGTTGCGGTTCTCGCGGCGGGCGGGCTGGCGCTCACCGCTGCGGCATGCGGCGACGCACCCGATGAGACCCCGAGCGGCACCGGCGCCTCCAGCGCGGCCGGCGCCCCCTACAAGGCCTGCATGGTCACCGACGTCGGCGGCATCGACGACAAGTCGTTCAACGCGTCGGCCTGGGCCGGCATGCAGGCGGCCAAGACCGCGCAGAGCAACGTGGAGCCGGAGTACTCGGCGTCCACCGCCGAGGCGGACTACGAGCCCAACCTGCGCGGCTACGTCCAGAAGAAGTGCAACTTCATCCTGGCCGTCGGTGGCCTGATGGGCGACGCGACCAAGAAGGTCGCCACCGAGGCCACCACCCAGCAGTTCGGCATCGTGGACGCCTCGATCGAGGGCGCGACCAACGTCTACCCGATGCAGTTCGCCACCGACCAGGCCGCGTTCCTGGCCGGCTACCTGGCGGCGGGTTACTCGAAGTCCGGCAAGGTCGGCACCTACGGCGGCCTGAAGATCCCGCCGGTCACCGTCTTCATGGACGGCTTCGCCGACGGCGTCGCGTACTTCAACAAGCAGAAGAGCAAGAACGTCCAGGTGCTGGGCTGGACGAAGGCCTCGCAGAACGGCACGTTCGCCGAGTCCTTCACCGACCAGAACAAGGGCAAGGCGATCGCGACCAACCTGGTCTCCCAGGGCGCCGACGTGATCATGCCGGTGGCCGGTGGCACCGGGCTGGGCACGGCGGAGGTCGCGAAGGCCTCCGGCGGCAAGGTCTCGGTCGTGTGGGTCGACCAGGACGGCTGCAAGAGCGCCGAGCAGTACTGCGACGTCTTCCTGACGACGGTGGTCAAGAACATCACCGACGCCGTGGAGCAGGCCGTCGCGGCCGGCGCCGCGGGTCAGCCGCTCGCCGCGGACCCGGGCTACCTGGGCACGCTGGAGAACAACGGCGTCTCGATCGCGCCGTACAACGACTTCGACAGCAAGGTCGACGCCGGGCTGAAGGGCGAGGTCGACAAGCTGAAGGCGGACATCATCGCGGGCACCGTGAAGGTGGAGTCGGCCTCTTCCCCGAAGTGACATCCGGCTAGCTAGTATCCAGCCGCCGCACGGTTGCGAGTTCTGCTCGCGACCGGGCGGCGGCTCTGCACTCGTCGTCGGGAGATAGCGGTGAGACTCGAACTGCGCGGCATCACCAAGCGCTTCGGCGACCTGGTGGCCAACGACCACATCGACATCACCGTCGAACCCGGCGAGGTGCACGCGCTGCTGGGTGAGAACGGCGCGGGCAAGTCCACCCTGATGAACCAGCTGTACGGGCTGCTCCAGCCGGACGGGGGCGAGATCCTGGTCGACGGCGAGGCCAAGGTCTTCCGCAGTCCGCGCGACGCCATCGCGGCCGGCATCGGCATGGTGCACCAGCACTTCATGCTGGTCCCGGTCTTCACCGTGGCGGAGAACATCGCGCTCGGTGCCGAGGAGACCCGCGGCGGGCCCCTGGGCTGGCTGGACCGCCGCGGCAACCGCCGCGACGTCCTCGAGACCTCCCAGAAGTACGGTCTGCCGGTCGACCCGGACGCTCTGATCGAGGATCTCCCGGTCGGCGCCCAGCAGCGGGTGGAGATCGTCAAGGCCCTCACCCGTGACGTGGACCTGCTGATCCTCGACGAGCCGACCGCCGTGCTCACCCCGCAGGAGACCGAGGAACTGCTCGCGGTCATGCGAGGGCTCACCGAGACGGGTAAGTCGATCGTCTTCATCACCCATAAGCTCAAGGAGGTCCGGGCCATCGCCGACCGGATCACCGTGATCCGGCGTGGCAAGACCGTGGGCACGGCGACGCCCGACACGCCCGAGGACGAGCTGGCCGCGCTGATGGTCGGGCGTGCGGTGAGCCTCGAGGTCGACAAGTCGGCCGGCGAGCCGGGCCGCGACGTGCTCGCCATCGCCGGGCTGACGGTCGAGGACGACCGCGGTGTCCGCGCGGTGGACGGGGTCGATCTGGTCGTGCGGGCGGGCGAGGTGCTCGGCGTCGCGGGCGTGCAGGGCAACGGCCAGACCGAGCTGGTCGAGGCGATCATGGGCCTGCGCAAGCCGGTGACCGGCACGATCACCCTGGACAACGAGGACCTGGCCGGGATGAGCACCAAGCGGATCCTGCGCTCCGGTGTCGGGTACGTGCCGGAGGACCGCAGCCTGGACGGCGTGGTCAAGGAGTTCTCGGTGGCGGAGAACCTGGTGCTGGACACGTACGACCGGCCGCCGTACGGCAACGCTTTCCGGCTCGACCCGGCCGCGATCGCCGCCTCGGCCCGCGAGCGGGTGGAGCAGTTCGACATCCGCACCTCGTCGCCGGACGCGACCGTCGGCACGCTCTCCGGCGGCAACCAGCAGAAGGTCGTCGTGGCCCGCGAGATGTCGCGCCCGCTGCGGCTGTTCATCGCCGCCCAGCCCACCCGTGGCGTGGACGTCGGCTCGATCGAGTTCATCCACGGGCGGATCATGCATGAGCGGGACGTCGGCACCGCGGTGCTGATGGTCTCCAGTGAGCTCGACGAGGTGGTCGGGCTGGCCGACCGGATCGCCGTCATGTACCGCGGAAAAGTGCTGGCCATCGTGTCGCCGGACACCCCGCGTGACAAGCTCGGCCTGCTGATGGCGGGCATCGTTGAAGGGGACGCCCAGTGACCGCCACCGAGGCTCCGGCCCCGCCCGAGAAGGAGGAGAAGGAGTCCTTCGCGAGCGTGTTCCTGCACAACCTCTGGTCGGCCAACACCGTCACCGTCACCGTGCTGTCGATCGTGCTGGCCGTGGTGATCGGCGCGATCCTCATGATCGTCTCCGACGCCGACGTGCTGGCCACGTTCGGCTACATCACCGCACGGCCGAGCGACGCGATCAACGGCAGCTGGGAGCTGGTCAGCACCGCGTACGCCGACCTCCTCAAGGGCGCCGTGCTCGACCCCGAGGCGATCTCGGCGTGGGCGAACGGCACCGGCGACTGGCAGGCGGTGGTCACCCCGATCTCGGAGACCCTCACGTACGCCGCGCCCCTGGTCTTCACCGGCCTGTCGGTGGCCCTCGCCTTCCGCGGCGGCCTGTTCAACATCGGCGGCCAGGGCCAGGCGATCATCGGTTGCGTGACCGCGGCCGTCGCCGGGTTCGCGTTCCCGCTGCCGATCGTCATCCACGTGGTGGTCGCGCTGGTCGCCGGCCTGATCGGCGGGGCGCTCTGGGGCTTCCTGCCGGGCATCCTCAAGGCCCGCACCGGGGCGCACGAGGTGATCATCACGATCATGATGAACTACATCGCCGGGTTGTTCCTGACCTGGCTGATCATCCAGAAGGGTGTGCAGAACCCGGACCGGCCGGACGCGATCAGCAAACCGGTGGACGCCTCGGCGCAGCTGGCCTCCGTGGGCGGCCCGGTGCGCGTGCACCTCGGCATCGTGCTGGCCGTGCTGGTCACCGCCGCCGTCGCCTGGCTGCTGAACCGTTCCGCGTTCGGCTTCGAGCTGCGCGCGGTCGGCGCCAACCCGGCCGCGGCCAGGACCGCGGGCATCAGCGTCGCCAAGACGTACACGTTGCTGATGGTCGTCGCAGGCGGGCTCGCCGGGCTGGGCGGCGCGACGCAGGTGCTCGGCACCGCGTACTCCCTCACCCCGGCGGTGGCCGGCAACATCGGCTTCGACGGCCTGCTGGTGGCGCTGCTCGGGCGCAACCGGCCGTGGGGCACCCTGCTGGCCGCCATCCTCTTCGGCGCCCTGCGCGCCGGCGGCAACCGGATGCAGTCGTTCAGCGGAATCTCGATCGAGCTGGTCACCGTGCTCCAAGCGGTGATCGTCGTCTTCATCGCCGCGCCCGCCCTGGTCAAAACGATCTTCCACCTGCGCGCCGCCCGCTCCGCGCGGCTCGGCGCCTCGATGGCGAAGGGCTGGTGAGCCAGATGTCGACCGCAACGGCGGAAACCGCAACAGCGACCAAGGCCCCGGCCCGCTTCTGGGACCGGCAGCGGCGCCTCGGCGTCGGGCTGGTGGTCGTCGGCCTGATTTAAGAAATGCACTTCCAATAACTTCAGTACTTATGGCTATTATTAAATAAATATAAGGCATTT
>NZ_JBFAZH010000494.1:0-5500 GCF_040681735.1 Actinoplanes sp. NPDC051633
CCACGCGTCGTCGCGGAAGGCCGGGACCAGGCCGTGCAGCACGGTCCAGAGCGTGGCCAGCGTCAGCAGGCCGTACTCGAACTTGAGCATCCCCCGGGCGAACCGCGACGTGCCGGTCGCGGCCGTCCGCAGCTGCAGGGTGACCAGCGCGAAGAGCGACGCCTGGAAGGGCAGCGCGCCGATGTCGTTGACGGTGATCGCGAGCGAGCTGGTGTCCTGCGGGCCGAAGGCGGCCATCGCGCCGGCCCAGATCGCGGCGCCGGCGGCGACGAAGGCGCCGGTGCGAGCCGCGGGGATGCGGGTGGTGGTGACGTCGGTGCGGGCCGGGGCGGGAGTGACGGTGACGGTCATGGCGTTCCTCTTCAGCGGTTCGATGTGGTTCGACGCCGTGAACATTGCCGGGGACGCGTCCCGGGCCGGCAGGGCCGCGCGCCATCGGTCGAGTCCCCCGCGATGTCCCGGGTGACCCGGGACGGCGGTCCCCTGACCGCGGGACTCCTGAGCTGCCACGATGTGCGCGTGAGAAGAGCTGGATGGGCCGCACCCGTGATCGCGGCCGCCGCGGTCGTGATCGCGGCCGTGCTCGACGCCGAGGTGCCCGCCGCGCACCGGGCCGTGCTGTTCATCGAGCCGGGGTGGGTGGCCGGCATCTCCGGCGTCGCGCTGGCCGTGCCGGGCGCGATCCTGCTGAGCCGGATGCCACGGCACCCCGTCGGCTGGGTGCTCGCCATCGCCGGGGTGCACTGGGCCGTGGACGGCGCGGCGGCGTCCTGGCTGGCGTACGCGACGCTGACCAGCCCGGCCCGACCGGGCGCCGAGCTCGCCTTCTGGATCTACCAACGCCTCGGCGCGATGCTGCTGCTCTCGCTCCCGCTGGTGCTGCTGCTCTATCCGAGCGGCCGGCTCCCGCGTGGCCGGTGGCGGATCGCCGCACTGGCCGGCCTGGCCAGCACCGCCCTCTTCCCGCTGGTCCTGCTGGTCGTCCCGTCCCGGGTGGCGCAGGCCGACTCGGGAACCGGGCCGATCCCGGCGCCCCTGGCCGCCCTGAACCTCGACTGGACCACAGTCCCCGGCCCGGACGCCTTCTGGACCGCCCTGCTCCCGGTGTCGAGCGCGCTCACGCCGATCAGCCTGCTCATCCCCTTCGCGGTGGTGGTCGGGCGGTACCGGAAGGCGGCGGACAAGGCTCGGATGCGCTGGCTGCTCTGGGCCGCGATCGTCGACGTGCTGGTCATGCTCGCGGCCACCGTGCTGCCGCAGAGCTGGTCCTCGCTGAGCCTGACCCTCGCGGTCGCACTGACCGGTGTCGCGCTGGTGATCGGCATCGTGCGGCCCCGGCTCCTCGACATCGACCGGCTGCTGGGCGGCACGGTCCTCTACGCCGCGCTCGCCGTGAGCGTGCTGCTGATCGACGCGCTGGTGCTGGGCGTCGCGAGCGCCGTGCTGGGGGAGCGGCTCGCCGACCGGGATGCCGCGATCGTCGCGCTGCTGGTGGTGACCGCGGTCTACGGCCCGCTGCGGCACCGGCTCTGGCTGGTCGTGCGGCGTCTGGTGTTCGGCCGGCGGGACGACCCGTACCGGGTCGTGGCGGGGCTGGCGGAGCGGCTCGAGAAGTCGCCGGACGACGAGCTGCTCGTGGTGGCCCGGTCGGTGGCGGACGCGTTCCGGGTTCCCTACGTCGGGGTGGAGATCGACCAGGCAGGGCAGATCATCACGGCGGAGGCGGGGACGAGGCCGGCCGGCGTGCGGAAGCTGCCCATCACCTACCGGGGCGAGACCGTCGGCCGCCTGGTGCTGCCGTCGCGGGGAACGCGCAGCGCGCTGAACGCCCGCGACGAGCGCCTCCTGGGTGACGTGGTCCGGCAGGCCGCCTTCGCGGCGCGGACCGCGCACCTGGCCCGGGAGCTCCAGCGCAGCCGCGAGCAGATCGTGACCGCCCGCGAGGAGGAGCGCCGCCGTCTGCGCCGCGACCTGCACGACGGGCTCGGACCGGCCCTGGGCGGTGTGGCGCTGCGCATCGACACCGCCCGCAACCTGGCCGTCAAGCAGCCCGCGGAATCGGACAGGCTGCTCAAGCAGGCGCGCGAGGATGTCACCACAGCGCTCGCAGACGTGCGGCGGCTGGTGCACGACCTGCGGCCGCCGGCCCTCGACGACGTCGGGCTGCTCGGCGCGGTCCGCCAGCAGGCCGACCGGCTGCTGCCCGGGGTGGCGGTGACGGTGAGCGGCGGGGACGGGCTCGACCACCTGCCGGCGGCGGTGGAGGTGGCCGCGTACCGGATCATCTCGGAGGCCCTGACGAACGTGGCGAAACACGCCCACGCGACCACCGCCCACGTGTCCGTGCGGCGCACCGACGGCCTGGAGATCGAGATCACCGACGACGGCGTCGGCATCCCGCCCGGCGCACCCTCCGGTGTGGGCCTCGTCTCGCTCCGCGAGCGAGCCGCTGAGCTGGGCGGAAGCTGCCGGATAGAGTGCCCGGACGAGCGTGGTACGACCATCCGCGCCGTCCTGCCCGTCGCGAAGGAGGAGGTCGCCCGATGACCCGCGTACTCGTCGCCGACGACCACCCGATCTTCCGTGACGGCCTGGCGATGCTTCTCGCCTCGGTGGACGGCATCGAGGTCCTCGGCACCGCGGCGGACGGCGCCGAGGCGGTCGCCAAGGCCCTGCAGCTGCGGCCGGACGTCGTCGTGATGGACGTGCAGATGCCGTCGCTGAACGGCGTCGAGGCCACCCGGAGGCTCGCCGCCGAGGCGCCCGGGATCGGCATCGTGGTGCTCACCATGTCGGAGGACGACGGCACGGTGTTCGCCGCGATCCGGGCCGGGGCGCGGGGCTATCTGGTGAAGGGCGCCGAGCAGGAGGAGATCGTGAGAGCAATCACGACGGTCGCCTCGGGCGGAGCGGTGTTCGGCGCCACCCTCGCGCTGCGGATCGCCGAGTTCTTCACCGCCGGGCCGGCCGTGCGGACCGAGGCCTTCCCGCAGCTGACCGCCCGTGAGCGGGAGATTCTCGATCTGCTGGCGTCCGGCCGCTCCAATCAGCAGATCGCCGACACGCTCTTCCTGTCGCCGAAAACCGTGCGTAACAACGTCTCGAACGTCTTCGCCAAGCTCCAGGTGGCCGACCGCTCGGAGGCCATCGTCCGCGCCCGCGAGGCGGGCCTGGGACGATAGTTGGATGATCGCCAAACTCAGATGGACGCTTTCCGTCCCCGTCGCCGGAATCGTCGCCCTCGTTCTGACCTGGGGCCGCGATCTGCCTCCGCCGGTCGTCGTCATCGTCGCTCTGCTGCTGGCCGGGTCGGTGCTGGCCGCCGTGCATCACGCCGAAGTGGTCGCCCACAAGGTCGGTGAACCCTTCGGCAGCCTGGTGCTGGCCGTGGCCGTCACCGTCATCGAGGTCGCCCTCATCGTCACGCTGATGATCAGCGGCGGTGAGAAGACCCAGTCGCTGGCCCGCGACACCGTGTTCGCCGCGGTGATGATCACGTGCAACGGCATCCTCGGCCTGTGTCTCCTGGTCGGAGCGATCCGCCGCCGGTTCGCGGTCTTCAACCCGGAGGGCACCGGCGGGGCGCTCGCCGCGGTGGCGACGGTCGCGACCCTCAGCCTCGTGCTGCCCAGCTTCACCACCAGCCGCCCGGGCCCCGAGTTCTCGCCCGCCCAGCTCGCCTTCGCGGCCGTGGCGTCCCTGGCGCTCTACCTGCTCTTCGTGACCGTGCAGACCCGCCGGCACCGCGACTACTTCCTGCCGATCACCACGTCGGGCAAGGTGATCAGCGAGGAGGAGCACCTCGATCCGCCGACCGGCCGGGCCGCCGTCACCAGCCTCGGCCTGCTGCTGGTCGCGCTCATCGCCGTGGTCGGCCTGGCCAAGGGCGTGTCACCGTCGGTCGAGGCGGGCGTGGAGGACGCCGGCCTGCCGCAGGCCGTCGTCGGCGTCGTCATCGCGCTCCTGGTGCTGCTCCCGGAGACGATCGCGGCGTTCCGGGCCGCCGTCCGCGACCGCATGCAGACGAGCATCAACCTGGCGCTCGGCTCGGCCATGGCCAGCATCGGCCTGACCATCCCCGCGATCGCCATCGCGATGATCTGGCTGGAGGGCCCGCTGCTGCTCGGTCTCGGCGGCACACAGATGGTGCTGCTGGCCCTGACGGTCGTGGTGGGCTCGCTGACCGTGGTCCCGGGCCGGGCGAACGTGCTCCAGGGCGGCATCCACCTCGGGCTGCTCGCCGCGTTCCTCTTCCTGGCCGCCAGCCCCTAGAGCGGCGCAGCCCTACCCCGCTGGGCGTAGTGCAGGTGCCTCCCCTGGTAGGACGCGCTCGGCTGTTCGAGCGGGCATCGTCTTCGACATGACGAAGTGGACTGTGGCGGATGTCGGTGACCAGCGCGGGCGGACCGTGATCGTCACCGGTGCCAATAGTGGGCTCGGCGCGGAGGTGTCCCGGGTGCTCGCCGAAGCGGGGGCGCGGGTCATCATGGCGTGCCGCGACCCCGGAAAGGCCCGGGTCGTCGCGGACGCCATCGGCGGGGTTACCGAGGTGCGCCGCCTCGATCTGGCCGATCTGTCGTCGGTGCGGGCGTTCGCCGGCGGACTCGATGAGGACGTCGATGTCCTGATCAACAACGCGGGAGTCATGGCGGTGCCTCGCGGTGTGACGGCTGACGGGTTCGAGCGGCACATCGGCACCAACCATCTTGGGCCGTTCGCGCTCACCGGCCTTCTGCTCGACCGGATCCGCGGGCGGGTCGTCACGGTGTCCAGCGGCCTGCACGTTCTCGGCCGGATCCGCGAGGACCTCGACGGCGACCGGCGCCGTTACCAGCGCTGGCTCGCCTACGGACAGTCCAAGCTCGCCAATCTGCTGTTCGCCTACGAGCTGCAGCGGCGACTGGAGGCTGCGGGCCGCCGCGTCGCGTCGGTCGCCGCGCACCCCGGGGTGGCCGCCACCGAAGGTCAGCGCCGGGACACCTCGCTGCAGGGCAAAATTCTGGCCGGTGGGCCGGCGCAGACCCCGGCGATGGGCGCACTGCCGATTCTCTACGCGGCGACCGCGCCCGGCGTCCCCGGTGGCGCCTGCGTCGGGCCTGACGGCTTCCTGCAGCGCCGAGGCCATCCGACGCTGGTCGTGTCCAGCCGCCGGTCACGCGATGCCGCCGTCGCCGCCGGCCTGTGGGCGCGGTCCGAGCGCCTGACCGGCGTCACCTACGACCTCCATCCGACACCGGCAGCACCGCTCCCGGCTCGCCGATAGGAGTCCGGCGACCGTCGGGGAGCTGCGTGTCTCAGGCGGACTGACGGATCACCAAGGTCGGCTCGTAGATGACTGACGAGACCCGCATCTCGCGGTCCTCCACCCTTGCCAGCAGGAGGCGGGCGCTCTCGGCGGCCATGTCCTCGAGGGGATGCCGGATCGTCGTGAGGGCCGGGCTCGCCGCCGTGGCCGCGCTGCTGTCGTCGAAGCCGATCACCGCCACGTCCTCGGGGACCC
>NZ_JBFAZH010000495.1:0-5492 GCF_040681735.1 Actinoplanes sp. NPDC051633
CCAGTGCCAGCCTGCCGACCGGCACGACCACGGTGGCCTCGGCGTCCGCGCCGAGCAGCGTGACCGCGCCCGCGCCGAGCGCGACGCCCAGGACGATCCCGGCGATCATCGCCAGCACCGCGATCAGCACCGCCTCGCCGCGGATCATCGTGCGGAGTTGGGCGCGGGTCATCCCGACGGCGCGCAACAGGCCGATCTCGCGGGTCCGCTCGAACACCGACAGGGCGAGGGTGTTGGTGATGCCCAGCAGAGCGATGACGACGGTGAGCAGGAGCAGGGCGCTCACCAGGCCGAGCACCTGGTCGACCGTGCGGGTGCGGCCGGCCACCGCGGCGGCCTGGTCACGGACCTGCGCGGTCGGGATGTCGGTGAGCGCGGCGGCGACGGCGCGCTGCCCCGCCTCCGCGGACACACCGCCGGCGAGCTTGACGAACACGCTCGCGTCGAGGTCCTCGGCGTAGTGCTTCGCGTACGTGCCGAGCGAGATCAGGTAGTCGGTCTGCATGGCCTGTGCGTCCCGGTCGCGCAGCACACCGACCACGGTGAGGAACTGCTTCCCGGTGCGGGAGAACATCATCGGCATGGCGTCGCCGACGGCGAGCCCCCGCTCGGTGGCGACGTGCTGGGCGATCACGACGCCGCCGGATTCGAGCGCCTCGAGGCGGCCGGCGGTCAGGTGCAACCGGGTGACCCGCGGGAGAGTCGCGGTGTCGACCGCGGTGAGCGCCGAGGTGGTGTCGCCGTCCTTCCAGTGTCCGTACCGCAAGCGGGACGCCACGGCGACCTCGGGCAGCTTCGCCACGTGGTGGTGCACGTCCATCGGCAGGCCGCCCAGCATCTCGTTGCGGGCGCTCTCCACGACCAGGTCCGCGGTGATCGCCTCGGTGTAGGTGCGCTGCACCGACGAGCGGACCGACGTGGCCAGCACCGCGGTGAAGCTGACCAGAGCCAGGCCGAGGGCCAGCGCCAGCGCGGTCGCCGCCGTGCGCCGCGGTGTCCGCGCGGCCGACTCGCGGGCCAGCCGTCCCGGCATGCCGAACGCGTGCAGCGGCCGGCCGAGGAGCCGGATGGCGGAGGGAGCCAGCGCGGGCCCGGCCAGCGTCAGGCCGACGACCAGCGCGACGGCGGCCGCGGCGAGCAGCGTCATCGTCCTCGCGGCGAACTGTCCGGCGATGCCGGCGGCGATCACGAGAAGACCGGCGGCGCTGCGTACCCGGCCGACGGGCTCGGTGGCCGTGGCGTGACGCATCGCCTCCACCGGTGCGATCCGGGCCGCCCGCCGGGCCGGGCCGAGCGCGGCGACGACGGTGACGAGCACGCCGATGCCGAGCGACAGCGCGACCGTGCGGGCGGTGATCACCATCGCGCCGCCGGGCAGCGTGATGCCGAACGCCCCGGCGAGGTCGCGCAGGCCGGCGGCGGCGGCGATGCCGGCGCCGAGGCCGGCCGCCGCGGCGGTCAGGCCGACGACCAGCGCCTCGCCGAGGATGGAGGCGACGACCTGTCGGCCGGTGGCGCCGATCGCGCGCAGGACGGCCAATTCGTGCGTCCGCTGGGTCACCACGATGGAGAACGTGTTGGCGATGAGGAACGCCCCGACGAGCAGCCCGGCGGCGGCCAGGGCCAGCAGCATCACCCGCAGGTAGCCGATCTGGTCCTGGGCGGCGGCCGAGGAGGCGGCGGCGAGGTCGCGGCCGGCGGTCACCTCGTACTCCGGTCCGAGGGCGGCGCCGAGCCGCTGCCGCAGGGTCTCCGTGCCGACGGCGCCGGTCGTGGTGACGGCCACCTCGGTCACGCCGCCGCCGAGGCGCAGCATGCGCTGCGCGGTGCGGAGGCTGACCAGAGCGACCGTGCTGTCCGGGAGGCCGGCGCGGTCGCCGAACCCGGCCAGCCCGACCACCGTCGCGGTCAGGTCCGACTTCGCCCGGACCGTGACGGAGTCGCCGACGTCGATGCCGTACTCGGCGGCGGTGGCCGCGTCGACGACCACCTCGCCGTCGGCGACCGGCGCGTGACCCGCGCGCAGCGTGAAGGCACCGACCGGCGGTGCGGTCCAGGACTGGAGTACGGACGGTCCGGAGGGGACGATCGGCCGGCCACCGGCGGTGATCAGGCCCTGCCCGCGCGCCACCGGCGAGGCCGAGGCCACTCCCGGCACGGCGCGGATGCGGTCCAGGACGGCGGCCGGCAGCGGGTCGCGTTCCACTTCGACGCCCATCGCCGAGCCGAAGGCGGCGGCGTCGCGGACGGTGATGTCGACCCCGGCGGTGGCGGTGCGGAACTGCTCGTCGAGCACCTGCCGGGAGGTGTCGGTCAGGATCAGGCTGCCGCTGACGAAGGTGACACCGAGGACGACGGCGAGCATGGTGAACGCCAGGCGGGCCCGGCGGGCGAGGGTGTTGCGCAGGATCAGGCGCCACATGGTTCAGTGCTCCTTCGCGGCCGGCTCGAGTTCGGACATGTGGGACAGGACGCCGGCCACCGTGGGCTCGGCGAGCTCGTCGACGACCCGGCCGTCGGCGAGGAAGACGACCCGGTCCGCGTAGGAGGCGGCGTGCGGGTCGTGGGTGACCATCACGATGGTCTGCCCGAGGTCCCGGGCGGCGTGCCGGAGGAAGCCGAGCAACGCCTCGCCGGACCGGGAGTCGAGGTTGCCGGTGGGCTCGTCGGCGAAGACCGTCTCCGGCCGACCGGCCAGCGCCCGGGCGACCGCGACCCGTTGCTGCTGGCCGCCGGAGAGCTGCGCGGGGCGGTGGTGCAGCCGGTTGCGCAGTCCCAGCGTCGAGACGAGCCGGTCCACCCAGGCGGTGTCGGGGCGACGGCCGGCGAGAGTGAGCGGCAGGTGGATGTTCTCGGCGGCGGTGAGCGTCGGCACCAGGTTGAAGCTCTGGAACACGAAGCCCACCCGGTCCCGGCGCAGCAGCGTGCGCTGCCGCTCGCTCAGCCGGGTCACATCGACGTCGCCGAGGAGGACCCGGCCGGCGTCGACCCCGTCCAGGCCGGCCAGTGCGTGCATCAGGGTCGACTTGCCGGACCCCGAGGGCCCCATGACGGCCGCGAACTGCCCGGCGGGGATGGTCAGGCCCGCGCCGTCCCGGGCGCGGACGGCGGTGTCGCCGTGGCCGTAGGTCTTGACCAGGCTGTGGGCTCGCACTGCGATGCTCATGGTCAGGCCCCCTTGCGGGAGAACAGGCGGCGGGGCCGGGGCGAGCGGCTGACGGCGGCGGCGAGCCGGTGCGCCTCGGCGGCGCGGATCAGGTCCTCGTGCCGGATCCGGTGGGGTTCGGCGATAAGGAGGGGGTGCATGGCGGACCTCCCGGGTCCTCGGCGGTGACTGACACGCCGAGATTCGCGAGGACCGCTGTTCGGCTCCTGTCCGCCCGCTGACCACGCTCGGACAGCGTTCCTGCTCAGGGTCACCGGCGACGTGGAACCGGCCGAGCTACGGGCCGCCCGCGACCGTGCGGGCTTCGGCCTCCAGCGCCCGGAGCCGATCGCGGGCCCACGGGAACTCACGGTCCGCCAGCAGGTCGGCGGCTCGGCGGGCGTCCCGTGCGGCGGCCACGGCGTCACCGCTCGCCAGGGCGAGCCGCGCCCGGGCCCAGGCCGCCCAGGCGGGGTTGCGCGGGTTGCGCACCCGCTGCGCCACCTCGTCGACCTCGTCCAGCTCGGCGGGCACGCCGTCGGTTTGCCCCAGGTCGATGCGGGTGTGTGCCAGCTGCACGAGGGCGAACGAGAGGCCGTGCAGTGATCCGGCGGCACGGCACTGCTGTGCCGCCTCGGCCAGCTCGGCCACCGCCTCCCCGGGCCGGCCGGCCTCCCGGAGGGCGATGCCCAGGTGCGCCTTCGCCGCGCTGCCCAACTGGATGTCACCGGACGCGGCGAGCAGTTCCAGCGCCTGCCGCCAGTGTCGCGCGGAGGTCTCGAACTCTCCGGCCCGCAGGTCGATCAGCGCCTCGACGTAGTAGGTCATGGCGTGCCACCAGCCACGGTCCACGCCGGTCAGCACGGCCCGGCCGGCCCGCAGCAGCGCCCGATGCTCGTCCGGGTCGCCGCCGTACTGGCCCTCGAATGCCACGACCAGCCGGGAGACGGCGGCATGGCGATCGTCGCCGAGTGCCTCGAACAGCGCCAGGCTCTCGCGGCCGGCGGCCCGGGACTCGGCGGTCGGGTAGTAGACGTGCAGCATGGCGTACCCCTGCAGGGCCAGGGCTCGGGCGGCGTCGGGCACGCCGGGGTGGCTCAGCAGCGCGCTGATCGCCCGGACACCCTCGTGCCGCGGGCCGATGTTCCAGAAATGGATGAGCGCCGCGGCCAGCCGCAGCCCGGCCGTCGTGTCCTTCTCGTCCAGGCAGAATTGGATCGCGGCCCGGAGGTTGTCCTGGTCGGCGACGAGCCGGGCCCACGACGGCCAGGCGAAGCGGACGAGCGGACCGTGCCGCTCGGCCACCGCCGTGTAGTACGCGAGGTGACGCGCGCGGAGGTCGGCCGCCTCCCCCGCCTCGTCCAGCTTCGCGAGGGCGTACTCCCGGATCGTCGCCAGCAGGCGGAAGCGTCCGGCGGCCGGATCGGCGACCACCAGCGACCGGTCGACGAGCCGGAACAGGATGTCGGGGGCGTCGCGACCGCACACCTGCTCGGCGGCGTCGAGGGTCCATCCGCCGTGGAAGACGGCGAGGCGGCGCAACAGCCGCTGCTCGGGCTCGTCGAGCAGGTCGTGGCTCCAATCGATGGTGGCGCGCAAGGTGCGGTGCCGGGCCTCACTGGTGCGCGGCCCGGCGGTGAGCAGGCCGAACCGGTCCTGCAGGCGCGCCTCGATCTCGGCCGGTGCGAGCGCCTTCACGCGGGCGGCCGCCAGCTCGACCGCCAGCGGAATCCCGTCCAGGCGGCGGCAGATCGACGCCACCGCCGCCGACTCGCGCGCGTCCGGCTCGAACTCCGGGCGAACCAGGCGGGCGCGGTCGAGGAACACGCGTACGGCGTCCGGCTCGTCGAGAGGGCCGACCGCGATCTGGATCTCGCCGGCGACGGCGAGCGCCTCCCGGCTGGTCGCCAGCACCCGGAGATCGCCGGCTGCGTGCAGCAGGGTTTCGATGACGGTGGCGGCGGCGTCGATCACGTGCTCGCAGTTGTCCACGACCAGCAGCGCACCTCGACCCCGGAGGTGCTCCGCGACGGCGTGCGGCCCGGTGCTCTGCACGCCGAGCTGCAGGGCGAACACCTCGCCCAGGTCGGCGTTCGTGTCCACCGCGGCGAGCCGGACGACGTGCACCGGGCGGGACAGCCGGGCCACCTCGACGGCCAGGCTGGTCTTCCCGACGCCGCCCGGCCCGGTGAGCGTCACGAGCCGGGCCGAGCGCAGCTGTTCGTGTGTCCTGCGCACGTCGTCGTCGCGGCCGATGAACGAAGTCAGGCGGGCCGGCACCGCGCCGGCGTCGCGCTGCGCCGGAACCCGCGCGGACGAGATCTCCTGCCGCAGGATCGCCGACGTC
>NZ_JBFAZH010000496.1:0-5490 GCF_040681735.1 Actinoplanes sp. NPDC051633
GTGGCATACGGGTCTCCGGACGGCCGGTGGCGCGTTGCCGGGGACTGGGGCGACAACGACCAACGGCGGCCGCTGCATCGCGCGAGGTCCTTCGAGCATGAGCCCGCACCACAACTTCGTCAAACGGCTTACCGGACAGATACGGCCCCCATATCTACTTCGCCGTCATCCCCCTTGCGCCTTCGTGAAGCAGGTTGCCAGCTCGATCCGCGCCGCCAGGTGCAACTTGCGGAAGACGTGCGTGAGGTGGGTTTCGACCGTCCGACGCGTGACATAGAGCTGCTCGGAGATCTGCCGGTTGCTCCAGCCTCCGGCGGCCAGCTCGGCCACACGGTGCTCCGCGGCGGTCAGCGCATCCAATCCGGACACGGCGGTGCGCCGCGGCCGAGCGCCGACAGCTTGCAACTCGCGTCTGGCATGACGCGCCAGCAGCAGCATGCCCCCACGATCGGCGAGGTCAAGAACCTTCCGCAGAGGAACCTTGGCGGCGGCACGGTGATTCGCCCGGCGCAGGGCGGCACCCAGGGCGAGCAGGGATCGGGTGTGTTCGAGTTGCGCCTGGCTGTCGGCAAGCAGATCGACCGATTGTCGCAGGAGATTGATTGCCGCACTGCGATCGGTGGTCTGCGCGAGTGCCCTCAGCCCGGCACCGAGCGGCCCGGGCAGGCCGACATGATCTGCGAGCTCCACGTGCTCCTCGGCGACCTTGCGGGCGCCGCCGATGTCGCCGAGGGCGACGAGCGCCGTGCAATCGTCGACCCGCCAGTTGGCGACGCCGGGATGCTTGATACCGAGCCGCTCCCAGCCGCCGGCGGCGGCGAGGCAGTCGTCATGCGCGTCTGCTGGACGATGCTGAGCGAGCCGGAGCCGAGCGCGCCGCTCCAGCAGCATTGCGGTGCTCAGGCCGTCCGGCGGGAGCTCACCGAGACGACTGGCGGCCGCCAGCGCCGCGTCGGCGTCAGCCAGTTCATCGAGTTCCACCAGGGCGTCGACCAGCGGGAACAGCGCCCATAGCGTCGCCGGCGGCGAGCTGTTGGTGAGCTTGAAGTCAACGGCGAACCGTGCGTCGGCCTCAGCGTCGCTGATGCGGCCCGCGGCCACCAGGGCGATCGCCCGTAGGACGCTCCCGTGTGCGAGCGCGGTCAGCCGGCCCCGAGTGCGGGCCACGTCGACGAGCGCGCTGCAGCGTTCTCGGGCGACATCCAAGTCTCCGCACGCGATGAGCGTGAGGGTGGCGAACGTCTCGAGCATCGAGTCGGCGTCGTCGGTGAATGCCCCACCCGCCAAGGCCGACGCCAGCAGGCTTCGTGGTTCGTTCTTGGGCCGGGCGTCGCAGATCGCCTCCCAAGCCCGGTGGACGAGCCACAGCGGAAGCGGGTCCGGGTCGGCCAGGCGGCGGTGCAGTCTCTCCCGCGCCTCCGCCGCCGTAGGCGCGTGAAGCCAGGTGTTGGCGACGAGCTCGGCCTCCAGGCGGGCAAGCAAGCCGGGTGCAACGCCGGACGGGTGTGCGAGGCCGCGGCGGCAGAGCCGGATCGCCTCGTCGGACTGCCCGGCCAGGCCGAGAGCCCGTCCTCCGGACAGAGCGATCCTGGACCGCTGGACCGGCGTTGAGGCCAGCTCGACCGCGTCGTCCAAATGCGCGAAAGCAGCTGGTTGGACGTAGGCAGCGAGGCTCAGCCCGAGCTCGCTGCGGACCTCCGCCTCGACGGCACGATCCAGGGGCGGCTCGGCGAGCGCGCGCCGGAGGAAGGCCGAAGCGCTCTCCGGTGCACCGCGCAGGCCCGCGCGGTCCGCGGCGGCACGGAGGACCGCAACGGTCGCCGGCTCCGCCGCGGGTTCACAGTGCAGCAGATGCGATGCGACCGCTTCCGGATCGGTTCGTTCCCGCTGCAGAAGCGCGGCCACCCGCGCGTGCCAGAGGGAGCGTTCGCCGGCGGGCAGACCACCGTAGACGGCACTGGTCACCAGCGGCTGGGTCAGCCCGCACGCGACACCGCTGCCGTCGAGCAGTCCGGCGGCCCTCAGGTGATCGGCCACTCGTGTCGCCTCGGCGGAGCCCAGCCCGGCAACGTCGCGAGCGTGGCGGAGAGGTGCGCGAGAGCCGAGGACGGCGAAGGCCTTGGCCAGGGCCTCGGCGCCGGCCGGGAGGCGGGCTAGTTGGCGCTCGACGCTACGCGCGATCTGTTCCGGGCCGAAGGCGTTCAACGACCCCGCGATCTCGTCCACCGGCTCGATCTGCCCGGCGATGAGGTGATCTGTGAGCGCTCCGAGCAGGAACGGGTTTCCGGCGGTGGCGGTATGGGTTGCCTCGACGAAGGCGGGCCCGGCCCGGGGCAGCCGCTCGTGGACGAACCTCTGCACTGCGGCCGCATCCAACGGCTGGGGACGGATCGGCGCCTCCGGCGCCGCGGCGAGAAGCTCGGAGAGCACGGCCGATTGGGCCGCGGTCTCGCCGGATCGGATCGTGCACACGATGCCGAGCGGCAGATCGGCGATCTGGTGGGTTGTCCGGACGAGCCAGCGCAGCGACGGAAGGTCCGCCCAATGGGCGTCGTCAATGATGAGCAGGGTCGGCGATCGCTCGGCCAGATCGCAGGTGAGCGCGATCAACCCATGGGTCGCCGCGTGCATGGCGTCGCCGACCAGCGCCGGCGCCGCTGATTCGGGGTCGAGCGCCGGCAGCGCAAGGGCGGCCACGCCCACCGCCAACCTGTTCCACTCCGAGCCGGCACGGACGGGTGCGAAGAGTTGACGCGCGATCTGCCAACCGGCGTCCCGCTCGAGTGGACCTCCCCACGCCCGCAATACCCGGACACTCGCCGCACGGGCCATTCGGGCGGTCGCGGTGAGCAGACTCGATTTGCCGATCCCGGCCGGACCCTCGACCACGATCAAGCGACCAGCACCGGCCCGCACGGCACCGATCTGCCGCCCGAGGGCGGCGATCTCGCGTTCGCGCTGGAGCAGTACCCGTGGCATTCGTCGAGTCTGTTTCCGGTCGCGGCGAGGTGTCCAGTCAGTCGTCGGCCACCCGTCATGTCAAACCTCGTGGTGCGCTCCACGATTCGCCTCACCGGTTCCTCGCCGACCGTAGAGGTGGGACCGGAGCAAGCGGCCGGCTCGGGTACGCCCAAAAGAGCGTGGACCCGACACCTGACCGTTTTCCGAACGTCCCGTCCGATCTATCAAAGGAGTACACATGTCCATCGCCCAGAACGACGTCAACGTCATCGCCGTCGAGACCGACAACGACGATTTCAAGGCTGGATCCCCGATCGATGTGAAGGTGCGGGCGGAGGTCGGCGGTGCCCTGTTCGGCACCGGCGGCAAGTACCGGATTCGCCTCACCTTGACCGACGTCACGAACCCGTCGCTCATCAACTCTCAGGACACCGTCGGCAACTACGGTGACGCCAACTGGCCGAACGCCGGCGACAATGTGTTCGCGTTCTCGGTGCCGGCTGCCGCGACGGCCGGCCGCGACGGGAACCTCTTGCAGCCTCAGGCCCGTCTGGTGGGCAACGCCGCCGCCCCGTTCGACAACTCCTTCGTGGTCGGCGACGTCCTTCTCCTCACTCCGTAACAGTGAACCGGCCCGCTCCCACCGGAATCGGAGCGGGCCGGTCCGCGCTCATGCCGACCGCCACTCCCGCCTGAGCAGCCCGTAGACCCATGAGTCGGAGACGTCGCCGTTCACGATGCAGTCTTCCCGTAACGTTCCTTCGCAGACGAACCCGAGCTTCTCCAGCACCCGGGCAGAGGCCACGTTGCGCGTGTCGGTCTCGGCCTGGACGCGATTGAGGTCCAGCGTGTCGAATGCCCACCGCAGCAACGCGTCAGCGGCCTCTGTCGCGTACCCGTGGCCCCACGCCGCTTCGTTGAAGCAGTAGCCCAGCGCCGCACTGCGGTAGTCCGGATTCCACCTGCTCAGGCCGCACCAGCCGATGAATGCCCCGTCGGAGGCACGGTCCACGGCCGGCCGCACCCCGGTTCCGTCCGCTGCCATCCGCCGGCTCGCCGCGATGAATCGCTCGGCGCGCCCGCGGTCGCTCCACGGCGGCGCATCCCAGTAGCGCAGCACGTGGGCGTTGCTGTGCAGGGCGAAGAGGTCGTCGGAATCCGCGTCGTCGAAGGGACGCAGTCGAAGGCGAGCGGTGGGCAGCGTGGGGGTGGGCAGCGACATGCGCGTCATATTCTGGGCGGGCTCAGGGCACCGGGAAGTCCTGCGGGGGCCCTTCTCCGGTAACTCCGTCGACTTGCTCGCGGAGCAGGTCGGCGTGCCCGGTGTGGCGGGCGTACTCCTCGATCATGTCCACCACCAACCGGCGCAGGCTCATCCCGTTCGGGGTCGTCTGCTCCAAGCCACCGCGGGACAGCGCCTCGGCCAGGGCTTCACGCGAGCGGTGCACAGTGTCGACCCAGAGCGCACGTAGCGCATCGGGGGTGTCGTCGGCCGCCGTGCTCCACGCCCAGTCGTCCCAGTCGCTCTCGAGGTCCAGTTGGTCGAACGGCGCCCTGACCGGTCGATCGGCGAGCCGGTGCTGGAAGTAGAGTTCCTCGACCCACGCCATGTGTTTGAGCAGCCCGCCCAGCGTTACCGACGACGCACCGAGCCGCAGCCTCAGCCCATCGGCATCCACATCGGCACACTTCCACGCGAACGTGCGCCGGTTGCGTTCCAGGGTGATCAGCGCCGTCTCGACCTCGTCACCGCGCATGAAGCGCTCGATGTCCCACTCTGGTGCCTTGCCCGGCGTGAATCCGAAGGCGCTTGTCATGCGAGCAACCATAGGCATGGAGGTGCGTTTCAGCTACGGGTACTCGGAACCCACCGAGCGGCGGACGCTCAGCTCGCCGCCGGCGGACGGGTCAGGCCGGCGTCCCGTAAGAAGGTGAGCACCGCCGCCACCCGGCGATGCACCTGGGTCTCGGCGGTGAGTCCGAGTTTCGTGAAGATCGAGTTGACGTGCTTCTCCACCGAGGACTCGGCGAGCGACAGCCGGGCCGCGATGCCGGCGTTGCCGTGGCCCTGCGCCATCTCGCGCAGCACCTCGAGCTCTCGAGGCGTCATCCTGGCCAGCGGCGACTCGCGGAGCCGGGCCCGGCGGGCGACCAGCGCGTCGACCACCTGGGGGTCGATCACCGAGCCGCCCGCGGCCACCTCCCGCAATGCCGCGAGCAGCTGCGCGAGGTCGCCGACCCGGTCTTTGAGCAGGTACGCCAGCCCGGCGGTGCCGTTGCGGAACAGCTCGAACGCGTACGCCTCGTCGGCGTACTGGGAGAGGATCACCACACCGACCGAGGGCGTACGCGTCTTGATCGTGTGCGCCGCGTCGATGCCCTCCATCGACCGCCCCGTCGCGCCCGGCAGCTGCATGAGGAAGTGGGTGTGCACCACGTCGTGCGCGGTCCGCACGACCGCGTCGAGCAGGTCCGCCGCCGACCCGACGGCCGCGGTGACCGTGACCGCCCCGGATTCCTCGAGCAGCC
>NZ_JBFAZH010000497.1:0-5489 GCF_040681735.1 Actinoplanes sp. NPDC051633
CTGCGCCCGTGCCGAGGTCGACTGCCTTACGCGGTGGGGTCTGAGCTGGTTGTGGCGGGTGGTCGTTCCGGGCCGTCGCCGGCGCGGTGCTGGAAGGCTGGGGGTTGGTCAGCCAGCGCGGTGAGTGAGGCGAGCTGCGCCGGTTCGAGTTCGACGTCGGCCGCGGTGGCGTTGGCGTGGAGCTCGTCGACAGTCTCGGCACCGACGATGGCGGAGGCGACGGCCGGGCGTGACAGCAGCCAGGCCAGCGAGGTCTGGTAGGGCGCCAGTCCCCAGGCACGGCTGAGTCGTTCGACCTCTCGGGCGGTGGCGATTTCGGACTCGGAGAATCCGGAGCCCTGGAAGCGTTGATCGCCGGACACTTCCCGGTCGAGCACTCGAAGGTCGGCCAACAGGCCGCCGTGTAGTGGGGCGTAGGGGATTATGGACAGCCCGAACCGGTCGCAGGCGGGACCGAGTTCCCGCTCGGCGCTCCGGTCGATGAGGTTGTATTTGACCTGGGCGGCGACGGGTGCCTGCTGACGGCGGTCGTCGGCAATCCACAGGGCATGGGTGACCTGCCAGGCGGGATGGTTGGACAAGCCGACATAGCGGATCTTGCCCTGCCGGATGAGATCGTCGTAGGCCGCCAGGGTCTGTTCCATGGGCGTGTCCGGGTCGGGGTCGTGGGCGTAGTAGAGGTCGATGTAGTCGGTCTCCAGGCGGCGCAGGCTTGTCTCGACCTGGCGGATGACGTGTCGGCGTGACAGGCCGCGGTCGTTGATGTCGAGGCCGACGATGCCGTTGGACTTGGTGGCGATCACCATCCGGTCGCGGCGGCCGCGCAGGGTGCGGCCGAGGATCTGTTCGGCGGGTTCACGGTCGGCGGCGGCCGGGGCGCCGGGCCGGTCGAAGACCGGCATGTTGCCGTACACGTCGGCGGTGTCGACGAAGTTGATGCCCAGGTCGATCGCCGCGCCGACGATCCGGTCGGCGTCCTGCGCCGTGGGGGCGACTCCGAACGTGGCGGTGCCTAAACAGATCTTGGACACCTTGACGCCAGTCGTACCGAGGACGGAGTACTGCATCAGAGTTTCCTTGTCTTCTGTGGTGACGGGGCAGGGCTGGCTGATGATGAACTGTAACCGAGTGGTAGGTTTTCGCCAAGCGTGAGAAGGTAGGAGTCATGTCCAGCAGCGCCGGGACCACCGCCCGCGGTCCCTACCGCACCGGAGTCCGGCGGCGGGAACAGATCGTCGCCACCGCCGTCACGGTTTTCGGCGAGTACGGCTATGCGGGCGGCTCTATCCGGACCATCGCCGACCGGGTCGGCGTCTCCCACGCCACCCTGCTGCAGCACTTCGGCAGCAAAGAAGGGCTCCTGACGGCAGTGCTGCAGGAGTGGGATCGCCGAACCGTGGAAGCCAGCCTTACCGGCGTCGCCGGGCTGGACTACTTTCGCCGGCTACCCCAGGTCATGACGGCGCACTTGAGCAACCGGGGCCTGCTCGAGCTGTTCACCACGATCGCGGCAGAAGCATCCAGCCCGGCACACCCGGCGCACGCCTTCATCCAGCGCCGCTACACCGACAACCTCGCCACCCTCGCCACCCACCTGCAGCAGGCGGTCGATTCCGGCGACGTGGGACCACTCACCCCGGCCGAGATCGAGATCGAAGTACGCCTGGTCACCGCCGTGCTGGACGGGATCGGGCTGCAATGGCTGCTCGACCCCTCCACCGACGTCACCGCCGGCGTCGAGACCTACATCAACCGAACCGTCGCGGTCTGGCGCAGCAGCCGGCGATAAGGCGGCGGACGGCTTGGTCGATGGCGCGCTGGGTACACGCGAAACGGCGGCCACGTCGGCTGGGAGCCGGTCGTGACCGCCGCTTCTACGGTTGTATCCGCAGCCAAGATCGTTAGTGAGTGCCCTGGCCACAGGCTCAAAAGGGACTAGACGTTGTAGTACATCTCGAACTCGTGCGGGGTCGGGCGCAGCCGGACCGGGTCGATCTCGTTCGTCCGCTTCCAGTCGATCCACGTCTCGATCAGGTCGTCGGTGAACACGCCGCCGGCCGTCAGGAACTCGTGGTCCGTCTCGAGCGAGTTCAGCACCGCGTCCAGCGAGCCCGGCACCTGCTTGACGCTGCCCCACTCCTCCGGCGGCAGGTCGTACAGGTCCTTGTCGATCGGCGCCGGCGGCTCGATCTTGTTCTTGATGCCGTCCAGGCCGGCCATCATCTGCGCCGAGAAGGACAGGTACGGGTTCGACGACGGGTCGGGCACCCGGAACTCGACACGCTTGGCCTTCGGGTTGCTGCCGGTCACCGGGATGCGGGTGCACGCGGAACGGTTGCGCTGCGAGTAGACCAGGTTGACCGGGGCCTCGTAGCCGGGCACCAGGCGTCGGTACGAGTTGACCGTCGGGTTGGTGAAGGCCAGCAGCGACGGCGCGTGGTGCAGCAGGCCGCCGATGTACCAGCGGGCCGTGTCGGACAGGCCGGCGTACCCGGTCTCGTCGTAGAACAGCGGCTCGCCGTTCAGCCACAGGCTCTGGTGGGTGTGCATGCCCGAGCCGTTGTCACCGAAGAGCGGCTTCGGCATGAAGGTCGCCGTCTTGCCGTGCTCCCAGGCGGTGTTCTTGACGATGTACTTGAACATCTGCATCTGGTCGCCGGCGTGCAGCAGGGTCGAGAACCGGTAGTTGATCTCGGCCTGGCCGGCGGTGCCGACCTCGTGGTGCGAACGCTCGACGGTGAAGCCGGAGTCGACCAGGCGGCGCACCATGGCGTCGCGCAGGTCGCTGTAGTGGTCGACCGGCGCGACCGGGAAGTAGCCGCCCTTGTACGCGGTCTTGTAGCCGCGGTTGCCGCCCTCCTCGTCCTTGCCGGAGTTCCAGGCGCCCTCGACCGAGTCGATGTAGTAGAACGACTCGTGCGCGGCCGTCGAGTGGCGGATCGAGTCGAAGATGTAGAACTCGGCCTCGGCGCCGAAGTACGCCGTGTCCGCGATGCCGCTGGACGCGAGGTAGGTCTCGGCCTTCTTGGCCACGTTCCGCGGGTCGCGCGAGTAGGCCTCACGCGTGAACGGGTCGTGGATGAAGAAGTTGAGGGCCAGCGTCTTCTGGATCCGGAACGGGTCGATGAACGCCGTCGCCACGTCCGGCAGCAGCATCATGTCGGACTCATGGATGGCCTGGAACCCGCGGATCGAGGATCCGTCGAAGGCGAGGCCGTCGGTGGCGACACTGTCGTCGAACGACTCGACCGGGATGTTGAAGTGCTGCATGACACCCGGTAGGTCGCAGAAACGTACGTCGACGAACTTGACGTCCTCGTCCTTGAGGTATCGCAGGAGTTCCTCGGGATTGGCGAACACACGTCCTCCTGGCACAGGATGCTCGAAACAACTGGTCGCGACGGTAGGGGGGCCGAGTTGCCCGGGCGTATCCCTATTGTTTCCGCCGTGTTACGACAGCTGTGAGCGCCCGGCGACCCTCCGCAGGCTAACCGCTAATCTTGGTCCTCGTGGCCGCAGCTGAGAAACCACCTTCGAACTGGCGAACTTCGGTCGCCGGTTCGCCGCGCTGCTGATCGACTGGGCGATCTGCCTGGTGGTGGGCAGTCTGATCGGTGATCCGCGCGCGGTGGCGTGGCCGCCGGTCGCGGTGCTGATCGTGCTCAACACGATCGGCATCGGCCTGTTCGGACAGACGCCCGGCATGGCGCTGGCCGGTGTGCGATGCATCTCCATCGAGGACGGCGGCGCTGTGGGCGTACCCAAAGCATTTGTCCGGTCCGTGCTCCTGGCCCTGCTGGTCCCCGCCGTGATCATGAATGCGGAACGGCAGGGCTGGCACGACCGAGCCGCACGGTCGGTCGTGATCAAGAAGCCGATGACGCCTTAGCGCGGCCGCTGCTGGCGGAACTGGCCCTTCGACGGCCGCATGTTCTTCGGGATCGCGCCCTTGGGCATCTGCGGCCGCGCCATCAGCGCGCCCAGCCGCTTGTCGAGGGCGTTGACGTCCTTGCCGGTGAGGTTGCGCGGCAGCTTCATGAACGTGGTCCGCAGCTTGCGCACGGACAGCTCGCCCTCGCCCCGCCCGACCATGTAGTCGTACAGCGGGGCGTTGCCGATCACCTTGGCCAGGCGCCGCTTCTCCTGGCTCATCAGGCTGCGCACCCGCTGCGGCTGGCCCTCGCCGAGCAGGATCACACCGGGCCGGCCGATCACCACGTGCACCATGTCGAACTGCGTGGTCGAGGACGCGGCGGGACGCACCCGCCAGTCGCCGCGCATGTTCTCCACGATCTGCGCCGCGGCGCCCGGCTGACCCTCGGCGACGTTCATCATCGCCGCGTTGGACCGCAGGTTGAGCACGATCAGCGCGGCCAGCAGGGTGACCATGACACCGACCGGGATCCACACCCAGCCCATCCCGAGGAGAACGGCCAGCACGGTCAGCGCGATCGGGATCAGCACCGCGGCCACCAGCAGCGGGACGAACCACTTGTCCGACTTCGCGGTGAACGCGAAGACCTGACCGATCTGCTTGATCCGGGTGCCGAACGACACCTTCTCCTGGGGAGTTGCCATACCCGGAAGTGTAGTGCCAGCCGGTAAGGGCCTTACGCCGCCCAGGCCCGTTCGCGCCGATGGGTAAGGTACCCCGCCCGCCCAATATCGGGCTTCCTCCCCATGCCCCGCCCACCCCTTCCGGCGCAGTGTGGTCTTCAGGCAAACGGCCAAGACCACCTGGGTACGCGAGGAGCAAGCGAATGTTTCCCAACTCTGATCCCTACACCGAGCTCGACCTCTTCCACCAGCGCGCCGGCGAGCTGCGCCGCGAGGTCGACGCCGACCGCATCGGACGCGCCGCGCGCGCCGGCCGGCACCGCCGCTTCGGCCGGGCATCCGGTCGTCCGCGACAGGTCCGTGCCCCGTCCATGCCGTGATCCCGGGTTTCGGCGGCGAAAATCCGTCGTACCCGCGTGGCATGCTCAATCTCGTGACGGCGAGTGTGAGCAGTCGTGTCCTGGTCGGCCGTGAGGCCGACCTGGCCACGCTGCGCGATGCGCTGAAACGAGCTCGTGGCGCCGAGCCGTCGGCCGTGCTGGTCGGCGGCGAGGCCGGCGTCGGCAAGACCCGGTTGATCGAGGAGTTCACCCGGGTCGCGGCCGCCGACGGCGCTCAGGTGCTGACCGGCAACAGCCTCGAGCTCGGCGAGGAGGGCCTTCCCTATGCGCCGTTCGCCGCGGCGCTGCGTGAGGTCGTCCACCGCGACGCCACCGTCTTCCAGGGCCGCGAGCACGACTTCGCCAGGCTGCTGCCCGAGCTCGGCCCGCCCGAGTCGGCCGGCGACGCCCGGCGCGGCCACCTGTTCGAGGCGGTCGCCACGCTGTTCGGCCGGCTGGCCGAGGAGCAGCCACTGGTCCTGGTCCTCGAGGACCTGCACTGGGCCGACCGCTCGACCCGCGACCTGATCGGTTTACTGATTCGCTCCGCGC
>NZ_JBFAZH010000498.1:0-5485 GCF_040681735.1 Actinoplanes sp. NPDC051633
CCTCGGGGTCGATCTCCATCTCTTCGAAAGCCCAGGTCACACCCGCAAGCTAATCACGTCCCGCCGCAGCCACCACCGCAACCTCCACCACCGCCGCCGCCATACGTGAGCCCTTCGGCCGAAGGCCCCGGGCCGGACATGCCGTTCCGCTTCGTCACCCGGCCCACACCGGTCAGGTGCTGCAGGCAAATCGCGTCCTTCACGTCGAAGCACTGCCCGCGCCCGCCGCAGTCGGCGATGTAGCTTCGCCCGCCGGTCACGACGAGCTCCTTGTCCAGCCGGAACAACAACGGCAGCCGGTCGCCCGGCTCGTCCTCCCGGGCGAAGCGGTAGGTCGCGGCGAGAGCGCCGTGCTGAGACGTGTACGGGTACGCCCGCCCCACGGCGCTCTTGCAGAACTCACCGTATTCGCGCTCGTGCCGGCTGAACGCCAGCCATAGCTTGTCGACCGTCACCGACGGCATCGACATGGTGGCCTTCGGGTGCCGCGCGGCCAGCCGGAACCACTGCCGCGCCGCCGTCTCCGCGGTCGAGATCTGCTCGAAGGTCAGATCACTCAACGCGTAGCGCACCCCGGCCGGAAACATCAGCGCGTCCACCAGGGCGACACGTGACTTGCTGCCGCCGAACCTCATGGGGACAGCGTGCGCCCACGCCTCGCCTACTTCAATGAGTTGGCGAAAGGTCCGCTGATTGCCGCCCACTGCAACAGCATGATGGTCTTGGCGTCGGCGATCCGGCCGTCGCGTGTCATCGCCAGCGCCTCCGCGAACGGCAGCTCCAGCACGGTGATGTCCTCGCCGTCGTCGGCGAGGCCGCCGCCCTCACTCGTGCGGGTGGCCGGATCGTAGGGCGCGGCGTAGAAGTGCAGGCGCTCGGTCACCGATCCGGGGCTCATGTAGACGTCGAAGACGTGCTCCAGCTCGCCGACGGCGACGCCCAACTCCTCGGCCGCCTCCCGCCGGATCGCGGTCTCCGGATCGTCGTCGTCGAGCAGACCGGCCGCGGCCTCGATCAGCATGCCGTCCGGGTGTCCGTTGACGTAGACGGGATAACGGAACTGCCGGGCCAGCAGGACGGTGCCGCGGGAGGTGTCGTAGAGCAGGATGGTGGCGCCGTTGCCGCGGTCGTAGGTCTCGCGGTGTTCGGTGGTCCACCGGCCGTCCGCGTGGCGATAGTCGAACGTGGTCTTGCGCAGCACGTGCCAGCCGGCGGCCAGCAGTTCCACGTCGGTCACCACGACATCGGGGTTGCCCTCGAGGTCGCGCCCGGCCTGGTCCAGTCCGGTCCGCCCGCGGGCGTCCGGCTCGTCGATCCCCTTCACCATGATCGTGACGGTACGGCGTGACCAGTAAGAACAAAACGACCATCGCGTACGCAACGATGACCACCGATGCGACCGGGGCGCACCATCAGCGGCATGAGGAAAGTCCTGGCTGCGCTCGTCATCATGGTCATGCTCGCCGGTTGCGAGAAGGACACGGCCGGCGGCGGCAACAGCGCCGGCGGCGAGGTCAAGTATCCGACCAAGACCGTCCAGCTGATGGTGCCCGCGGCGCCCGGCGGCGGCTGGGACCTGACCGGCCGCACGATGCAGAAGGCGTTCACCGACGGCAAGCTGATCGACCAGTCGGTCGAGGTCTACAACGTCACCGGCGCGGCCGGGACGGTCGGCCTGGCGCAGCTGGTCTCGAAGAACTCCGGCGACCCGCACCACCTGATGGTGATGGGCCTGGTGATGGTCGGCGGCGTGGTGGCCAACAAGTCGCCGGTGAAGCTCGACCAGGTCACCCCGATCGCCACGCTCACCGCCGAGCAAGAGGTCATCGTCGTGCCGGCGAACTCCAAGTACCAGACGCTCAAGCAGCTGATGGACGACGCCAAGGCGAACCCGGCGTCGATCAACTGGGGTGGCGGCTCGGCCGGCGGGACCGACCAGATCCTGGTGGGGCTGCTGGCGAAGGCGGCCGGCGCCGACCCGAAGGCGATGAAGTACGTGGCCTACTCCGGCGGCGGCGAGGCGAAGGCGGCGCTGCTGGCCGGCGACCTGACCGCGGCGGTGTCCGGGCAGAGTGAGTTCAAGGACCTGGTCTCGTCCAAGAAGGTGCGCGCCCTCGCCGTTTCGGGGGGCACCGGCGTGGACGTCGGCGGCGGATCACCGGCCAAGACCATCAAGGAGGAGGGGTACGAGGTCGAGCTGATGAACTGGCGCGCCATCGTCGCACCTCCCGGCATCGACAAGCCCACTCAGGACGCGATCACCGCGCTGATCGACAAGCTGCACAACTCGGAGCAGTGGAAGGCGACGCTGGCCGACCAGGGCTGGGAGGACTTCTACAAGAGCGGCGACGAGGCCAAGGCCTACTTCACCAGCGAGAACCAGCGGATCACCACGGTGCTCACCGAGATCGGCCTGGGATGACGGCGGAAGCGGCGACCGGGAGGGTGCGGCGTGCCGACTTCATCCTCCCGGCCGCGCTTCTGCTGATCGGCATCGGCCTGCTGTACCGGGCGATCGACGAGGCCGACGGCGACTTCAGCCTGCAGGGCCCGCGCCTGGCGCCGGTGGCGGTGACCGCGGCCTGGGTGGTGGTCGCCGCGTTCTACCTGGCCCGGGCCAAGCGGGAGCACATCGATGAGGAGAAGCCCGGCTGGCTGGCCCCGGCCGGCGTCGCGGCCTGCCTGGTCGGCTTCGCGATCGCCCTGGAGTACGCGGGCTTCGTCGTCTCCGCGTTCCTCTTCATCGTCGCCGTGTCCCGGGTGCTCGGCAGCCGCAGCCTGGTCCGCGACCTCATCGTCGCGGTGGTCCTGCCGCTCGCCGTCTACTTCCCCTTCACCCGCCTGCTCGACATCTTCCTGCCCGCGGGGGTGTTCCCGCTGTGAACTTCCTCGGGGACCTGCTGTCCGGCTTCGGCACGGTGCTCAGCCCGCAATACCTTCTGTACGCGGCCATCGGCGTCACACTGGGGACGTTCGTCGGGGTGCTGCCCGGCATCGGCCCGGCGCTGACCATCGCGCTGCTGCTGCCGGTCACGTTCACCCTGGACGACCCGATCGGCACGTTCATCATGTTCGCCGGCATCTACTACGGCGCCATGTACGGCGGATCCACCACGTCGATCCTGCTGAACACCCCGGGCGAGTCGGCATCCGTGGCAACCTCCATCGAGGGTTATCAGATGGCCCGCCGCGGCCGGGCCAAGGCGGCGCTGGCCACCGCGGCGATCGGCTCGTTCGTGGCCGGCACGATCTCGACGTTGCTGCTGAGCCTCTTCGCGCAGCCGGTCGCGAAGCTGGCCACGACCTTCCGGGCCGCCGACTACTTCGCCCTGGCGCTGCTGGCCATGGTCGCGGTCACCGCGCTGGTCGGGCGGTCGCTCGTACGCGGCCTCATGTCCTTGGTCTTCGGCCTGTTCCTCGGTGTCGTGGGCATCGACGGGCTGACCGGGCAGGCGCGGTTCACCTTCGGCACGACGGTGTTGCTCGAGGGCATCGACATCGTGGTGGTGATCGTCGGCCTCTTCGCGATCGGCGAAACCCTTTACGTGGCAAGCCGTCTGCGCAGTCTGCCGGAGCACGTGCATCCGATCGAGCCGACCGGTTCCGGCTTCGGCTGGCTGAGCCGCGACGACTGGCGCCGGTCGTGGAAGCCGTGGCTGCGCGGGACGGCGATCGGCTTCCCGTTCGGCGCGCTGCCGGCCGGTGGCGCGGACGTGCCGACGTTCCTGTCCTACACCTACGAGAAGCAGCGCGCGAAGAGCGACGAGTTCGGCAAGGGCGCGATCGAGGGCGTGGCCGGCCCGGAGGCCGCCAACAACGCCGCGTTCTCGGGCGTGCTCGTACCCCTGCTCACCCTCGGCATCCCCACCTCCGCGACCGCCGCGGTGATGCTGGCCGCCTTCCAGATCTTCAACCTGCAGCCCGGCCCGCAGCTGTTCGACAACTCGCCCGAGCTGGTGTGGGCGCTGATCGCCTCGCTGTATGTCGGCAACGTGCTGCTGCTCGCGCTGAACCTGCCGCTGATCAGGATCTGGGTGAAGGTCCTGCAGATTCCCAGACCCGTTCTGTACGCGGGCATCCTGGTCTTCGCCACCCTGGGCGTCTACGCGGCGACCGGCAGCGTCAACCAGGTCTTCATCGCGTACGTCATCGGGGTGATCGGTTTCGGCATGCGCCACTTCGACTTCCCGATCGCGCCGGTGATCCTCGGGCTGATCCTGGGGCCGATGATGGAGTTGCAGTTCCGCCGCGCCCTGCTGGTCTCGAACGGCGACCTCACCGCCTTCGTCACCCGCCCGCTGACGGCGATCCTGCTGGCGCTGGCCGTGGTGGCGATCCTGGTGCCCTACCTGCCGCGGATCATCGCGCGCCTGCGCGGCCGCACGGCTGAGGAGGACGAGCCGAAGAAGCTGGTCTTCGCCGAGGACGATTAAATCGCCGCTCCGGGTCCCGGGAGCAGGTCGATGTCGCCGGGGCGCATCGGTTCGCCGCAGCGGGCGCAGCTCAGCTCGACGTTACTGATCTCGCCGCACGCGTGGTGGCGGTAGAGCACCGGCGGCCCCGCCTCCCCGGCCAGCCACTTGTCACCCCAGGCGACCATCACCATCAGCAGCTCGGTCAGCTCGGTGCCCTTCTCGGTCAGCGCGTACTCGTAACGCGGCCGCTGGTCGTACGGCCGGCGTTCGAGGACACCCTGCTCGACCAGATGGTTCAGGCGCTCGGTGAGGACCTTCCGCGAGATGCCCAGGTCGGCCTGGATCTGGTCGAACCTGTTGATGCCGACCCAGACGTCCCGCAGGACCAGCGGCGTCCAGGGCTCCCCGAAGACGTCGAGCGTGCGGGCGATCGAGCACGCCATCTCGCCGAAGCTTGTGCGCTGCATGGATTCAGCGTAGCTCGCGGGGTTCCCTGAGGGAACCCAAAGCTGCTAGGGTCTCCTCAAGGAACCCCGAGAGGAGCAGATCGATGATCCAGCCCGACGTACGCCGCGTTCTCGACACCACCGCGCTCGCCCACCTCGCCACCGTCCTGCCGGACGGGTCGCCGCACTCCGTTCCGCTGTGGGTCGGTACCCGCGGCGACCACATCGTGTTCCTCACCGGGCCGGACTCGCGGAAGGCTCGCAACCTGCGCCGCGACCCGCGCGTGGCGCTGTCGCTGGTGGCCGCGGACAATCCCTTCGAGCCGATCATCGTGCGCGGGCGCGTCGTCGAGTGGCTGTCCGGCGACGCCGCGTGGGAGATCGTCGACGAGCTCGCGAACAAGTACATCGGCCGGCCGTATCCTCGCGAGCAGGAGCGCGTCGTCGCGCTCGTGGAGCCGGTGCGGCAAACGGTGGGCGTCAGCTAGGACACCCAGCGGTAGCGGCGCTGCGGGCGGCCGGCCGAGCCGTACCTCAATCGAACTTCCGCTTTTCCCGACTCCACGAAGTGCTCGAGGTAGCGGCGGGTGCTCACGCGGGACAGGCCGATCCGCTCGGCGCACT
>NZ_JBFAZH010000499.1:0-5479 GCF_040681735.1 Actinoplanes sp. NPDC051633
CCGACGTCGGCGCCGCCCGGGTCGTTCACGCCGGCCAGGTCGAAGGCACCCCCACGGGTGACGATCTCGAGGCGTTCGTTGCGCAGCGGCCGCACGCCCAGCCGCGCGACCTCTTCGACCCACTCCTGGTAGCCCGAGTAGTACTCGTGATTGCCGGTGACGAAGTAGGCGCCGTGCCGCGAGCGGATGTCCCGCAGGGCGACGGCATGGCGGCCCAGCTCGGCGACCGACCCGTCCACCATGTCGCCGACGATGCACACCACGTCGGCGTCCGCGGAGTTGATCATCTCGACGATGCGGCTGAGGTGGCGGGGGCCGGTGAGCGGGCCGAGGTGGATATCGGAGACGACGGCGAGGCGGGTGCCGTCCATGGCGTGAGGCAGCTTGGCGATCGGAATCTGCGCCCGGTCGAGGTGAGGTCCACCGAGGGCGGTCCTGACCCCGTATCCGGTGACGGACGCGGCGGTGAGCCCGGCGAAGATCGCCGCGCCGCGCGCGAGCAACAGCCGCCGCTCAACCCCCCGGCGCTCGGTCTCGTCGCTGTTCAGGGCCCGGCTGTCGTCCGGCTCCGCCTCGACATCGGTGCCGCTGGCCGGGCCGTCAGCCAGGCCGCTGGTCGCTCCGGCCGGCGTGGTCGCTGCGACGGGCTGCGGGGTCTTCTCCCGGGCGGCGTTGCGGTTGCGCGCGCGCCAGATCAGCGACACCACCAGGCGCGGGATCTCGAGGACCACCAGCCCCACCAGCAGGTAGAACATCAGCGCGATCCAGAGGTAGCCCGGCCAGGCCAGCCCTTGCCAGCCGGCGGCCCGGCTCAGGATCAGGTTCGCGGGCAGCAGGATCGCGAGCGCCAGGATGACGAAGCCGCCGGCCTTGCGAGCGCGGCCGGGGCGCATCGGGTCACGCACGAGGCGTTTCCAGAGGTAGAGATGGATGCCGACGACAACCACCAGAACGAACCCGAAGAAACCGATCACCCTCAACTCCCACCCGAGGCAGTCGTTCCATCCTGCCAGCCGAAGCGCCCGAACAACGCGGGACCTCAGCATCTTCACAGCTCAGGTGCGCTCAACCGACTCAGGCGACGGGCGGCAGCATCGCGCGGTTGGCCGGGTGTGCTCTCGTCGTGGCGGGCTTTGGCGTGGTGGTTGGCCGTGCTCGTCGTACCGGCGTCGAAGGCCGATCTCCCCGCAGCTCCAGCCAACAGCGCCCCGCGCCGGCGGGTTACCGGCCGGGCTGGGTCTGCCGTGCTCGTAGCCGGGGGTCGGCATGGCGTCGGGTGAGCGCGGTCGCGGTCGCGTCGGCGTGGTGAGGCGTGCTCGGCCCGGCTGTGTCGGCGTGGTGGTCTGCCGGGCTCGGTGCGGGGCCGGGGGTGGTGGTGGTCAGCCGCCGGCGAAGGGTGGCAGGACGTCGACCGTTGCGTCGGGTGGCAGGGCCGACTCCGGGTTGTGGCAGGTCAAGCCGTCGACGAGGAAGCTCGCCGCCTTCAGGACCACCGCCAGGCGCTCGCCGTGGCGGTCCGTCAGGCTCGCGACCAGTTCGGTCAGGGTTTCCGCCGGGATCTGCTCGCTCCGGATGCCGCCGGCCGCGGCGCGTGCGCCGGCGAAGTACCGCACGGTCGGCATCGCGTCAGCCGCCGATCGCGGACATCGGACGGTCCGGCTGCAGGAAGGACGGATCGTCGATGCCGTGGCCGGCCCGCTTGCCGAGGGTGGCGGTCTGCCACGCGGCCGCGATCGTCTCGTCGGAGGCGGCGGAGCGGAGCAGGCCACGCAGGTCGGATTCTTCGGTGGCGAAGAGGCAGTTGCGGATCTGACCGTCCGCGGTCAGCCGGGTGCGATCGCAGTCGCCGCAGAACGGCCTGGTCACGCTGCCGATGACGCCCACCCGGGCCGGACCGCCGTCGAGGGCCGTGTAGCCCGGGACCACCCAGGTCTCGGCGGGCGCCGTTCCACGTGAAACCGCATCGGGCTCCAGGTGGAAGCCGGCCAGCGAGGCCAGGATGTCGTCGGCGGTGACCATGGTGTGGCGGTCCCACCGGTGCTGGGCGTCGAGGGGCATCTGCTCGATGAACCTCAGCTCGTACCCGTGATCCAAGGCGAAGCGAAGCAAGCTCGCGGCCTCGTCGTCGTTCACGCCCTGCATGAGCACCGCGTTGATCTTCACGGGCGTCAGCCCGGCCGCGGCCGCGGCGCGCAGGCCGGCCAGCACGTCCGCGTGCCGATCGCGTCGCGTCAGCTCGTGGAACCGCTGCGGGTCGAGGGTGTCCATCGAGACGTTCACGCGGTCGAGGCCCGCATCGCGCAGCGGGACGGCCAGCCGCTGCAGCCCGATGCCGTTGGTCGTCACCGACAGGCGCGGCCTGGGCCGCAGGGCGGCGCACGCCTGGATGATCCCGACCAGGCCGCGCCTGATCAACGGCTCGCCGCCGGTGAACCGCACCTCGCTCACGCCGAGCAACTCCACCGCGATCCGGACCAGGCGGACCACTTCGTCGTCGGTGAGCTGCTGCTCGTTCGGCAGCCAGGCCAGCCCTTCCTCGGGCATGCAGTAGGTGCAGCGCAGATTGCACCGGTCGGTGAGTGAGACGCGCAGGTCGGTGGCCACCCGGCCGAAGCGGTCGACCAGGCCGGACAGCCGATTGAAGGCGTTCGGAGGGGGCGCCATCACAGACGTGGAGGCGCCGCTGGGAACAGGCGCGATGGTGACCGGCACGACCGTGCCGGACGGACCGCCTCGCCCGCGACCTTCGCTCACTGGTCGAATCTAGCCCGTTCCACAACCCATCGCCGAAGCGTGATCCCTGCCTGTGGACAACTCCGCACAACCGGACTCCACAGCCGGCCGGCAAAAGTGTCACACCAGGCCGCTACTTTCCGGCCCACCCAGTGCACGGGGTGGGGGAGGCGGCGGGACGCGCGCGGGCGAGACGGCAGCAAGCACGCGGGTGGCGAGGCGGCGGGTCGCGCCGGGTGAGCGAGGCGGCGGGACGCGTGCGGGTGGGCGAGGCCGCGGGACGCGCGCGGGTGGGCGAGGCCGCGGGTAGGGAGGCGGTGGGACGCGAGGGGGTCGGCGTCGGGGCAGCGGGCTGCGGTCGTGGAGCGATGGTCCGTTGGGGCAGAGCGGCGGCGGGCTACAGGCGGGCGGCTGCTTCTGCGGCTGAGCGGACCGCCGAGCGGTAGGACTCGCCGAAGGCTGCCGTGTGGACCAACAGCAGGTGGAGCTGGTGCAGGGGAGTCCGTTGCTGCCAGCCGTCCGCCAGCGGAAACGCCTCGTTGTAGGCGCCCACGATCGCGTCCAGGTGAGGTGCGCCGCCGAAAAGGGCCAGCGTCGCCAGGTCGGTCTCGCGGTGGCCGCCCTGCGCGGCCGGGTCGATCAGCCACGCCCTGCCGTCGTGTGCCCACAGGATGTTGCCCGGCCACAGGTCGCCGTGGATCCGGGCGGGCGGCTCGCTCTGCGCGTACCCCTCGATGGTCTTGATCACCTGCTCGACCAGCGCCGCGTCGGCGGCGGACAACGCGCCCCGATCGACCGACAAGCGCAGAAACGGCCGCAGCCGCCGCTCGCCGAACCAAGCCCCCCATGGCCCCGCCGAAACCGTGTTGTCCAGCGGCAACGGGCCGATGAAGCCCGGCCACGACGCTCCGAAGCCGGGCGCGCCGAACCGGTGCAGCTCGGCCAGCGACCGCCCGAAGGCGGAGGCCGCCGCCCGCGTCGCCGGCCCGGGCTCGACCCACTCCATGGCGATCATCGACGGCAGCGCGGCGAACACCTCGGGGATCGGCACCGCATCGGTGGCCCCCAGCCAGGCCAGGCCGGCCGCCTCGGCCTCGAAATAGCCCGGCGGCGGCGTGCCCGGCTCCCACGTCTTCGTGAACAGCGACGCGCCGTCGTCCAAGGTCAGGCGTGATGCGCGGGCCACCGAACCGCCCGACACGGGTGTCTCACGGATGCGCTGATGGGTGAGAAATGTCGGGAGGTGCTGCGGGTGCGCGCGGAGGTACGCCAGATCCACCGCCCTATCTTCCACTTCGGGTTACCTACGTCACGAATCAGAGTCAAAATGTCGGCATGAGCCCTGTCACGGTGCGTTCGTACCGGCCGAGCGACCACAGCTCCGGCCGGCATCTCTGGTCGGAGCTGACCAACCAGCACAACCTGATGTACGGCGACCAGGCGAACGACGCCGGCGCGGGGTTCGAGGAGTATCTGACCCGTCTCGACCTGGGCGGACTCTGGGTCGCCGACCACGCCGACGACGGGGTGATCGGAATGGTCGGTCTGGTCATGCGCGGCCGCGGCGGCGAGGTGGAGCCGGTCGTCGTGACCGCGTCACACCGGCACAAGGGCGTCGGCCGCAAGCTCCTGCGGCACGTGGCCGCCGAGGCGAAGAAGCGCAACATGACCTCGCTGACCATCTCCCCGGCGTCGCGCAACATCGACGCCATCCGCTCGCTGCACGCCGCCGGCTACGACGTGGTGTCGTCGATCGAGCTCACGATGGACCTGGACCGGCATACGCACGAGTGGCAGACCGAGGGCCTGGAGCTTCACGAGCTGCAGTTCCGCTCCTGACAACCCCTGTGGACAACGACTTGTCCACAGGTCCGCCCGCGCCGCCCGCGGATTCTCGCCAGGGTCGTCGGCGTGACTCCGCCTCGCCTGAAGATCAGACGCACCCCCGACCTCCTGGCCGCCGTTCCGTATCTGCTGGGCTTCCATCCGGCCGATTCCGTCGTCGTGGTCGCGCTGCGCCTGCGTAGCCTGCAGTTCGCGCTGCGCTTCGACCTGGACGGCGCCGACCCGGCCGCGGTCGCCCAGCTCATCGCCCAGCACGCCCCGGAGCGGGTGCTGATCATCGGCTACGGCACCGCGCCACGGGTCACGGCCGTGCTGCCCGCCCTGGCCGCCGCGTTGCGCCTGGCCGGCGTCACGGTGCTCGACGAGGTACGCGTCACCGACGGCAGATACTGGTCACTCAGTGGCGCCGACGCCGAGCCCTGCCACCTCGATTCGAGCGTCGTCGCGGCCGCCGCCACCTTCCAGGGCCTTCCCGCGCTGCCCGATCGTGCGGCGCTGGTGGCGCAGCTCGCCCCGGTCACCGGCGAGGAGCGTGCCGCGGTAACCGCGGCGACGGCCGAGGTCGAGGAACGGCTCGCGCGATGGACGCCGGAGGAGACCGTGGTCCGGGCGGGCCTGGCGGTGGTACGCGCGGCGCGGTCCGGCGTCCCGCTCGCCGCCGCGGACGTCGCCCTGCTGGGTGTGCTGCTCCAGCTCGAACCGTTCTGCGACTTCGTCTGGGACTTCACCGAGGCGACGGTCGCCGACCAGACGCTGTGGATGGACGTGGTGCGCCGTGTCGAGCCGTCGTTCGTGCCCGCGCCCGCCGCCCTGCTGGCCTTCGTCGCGTGGCGGATGGGCCTCGGCCCGCTGGCCGGCATCGCGGTGGAACGGGCGCTGGCCGTCGAACCGGACTACGGAC
>NZ_JBFAZH010000500.1:0-5477 GCF_040681735.1 Actinoplanes sp. NPDC051633
GGTGCTGCGGGGGAGTCCTCGGTGATGTCGGCGTTGTCGCCGTAGGTCCAGATGCCGCCGGTGTGAACGTACGGGCGGCCCGTGCCGGCCAGCGCCCGGACGGCGGCGGCGCTCACCGCCCGGTCCATCTGCTCGCTGGTGCCGTCGTCGGCCGCGGCGGTGTGGATCACGCCGTCGGCGCCGGTGAACTGCGCGGCGACCCACTCCGCGTCGTACAGGTCCCCGACCGCGGGCGTGGCGCCGGCGGCCGCGACCTTGTCCGCGGAGTCGGACGAACGCACCAGCGCGGTCACCTCGTGCCCGTCGGCGACGAGACGCGCGAGCAGAACCGACCCGATGTACCCGGTGCCCCCGGTTAGAACGATCTTCATGCCTCGACGCTAAATCCGCGCCGGCCGTCACGCGCCGTGACGATGGACCCAAAATCCGTTGCGGCGGCCAGGAATATGGAGACGTGCCAGACATTCGCGCAGACGGATACACCGTCGTCCCCAGTGTGCTGACCGCCGGGCAGATCGCCGCCGGCCGGCGCATCGTCGCCGACATGCTCGCCGAGGACCCGCCGCCGGCGGACCGGACCGGCCCGTACTTCCTGTGGCCGCGGTTCGACGCCGATGGGCGGCTGCGTGACTTCTATCGCGACATCGATCTGGCCGGGCTCGCCGGCCGGGTGCTGACGCAGACGCCGGAGGAGCCGGACGCGGCCCAGGTCGCCGTCACTCTGCCGCCGTTCTCGCACCGCCCGGGCGGCCCGCACGTCGACGGGCTGACCCCGATGGCGCCCGACGGCCGGCCCGGCACGTTCTCGCTGCTGGCCGGCGTCTGGCTGACCGACCAATCGGAGACCGACCGCGGCAACCTCTGGGTCTGGCCGGGCACGCACCTGCGGTTCGGCGCCTATCTGGCGGACCGTGGCGCCGACGCACTCGTCCGGGTCGACGAGATGAACCCGGGCCCCTACCCCAAGATCGACCTGGGTGAGCCGACCCAGGTGACCGGCGCCGCCGGCAGCGTGCTCTTCGCGCATTACCTGCTCGCGCACAACATCGGCGGCCACGAGGGCGACGAGCGCCGCGAGACCATCTACTACCGCCTGCACACCCCGGGCCACCGCGAGCGCTGGCGCGACGTGGTCACCCACCCGCTACTCGAGCTGCGCTAACACCTGCTCGCCGAATTTCGCCAGCTTGCCCTGGCCCACGCCGCTGATCTTGCCGAGCTCGTCCAGCGTGGTGGGCCGGCTCGCCGCGATCGCCCGGAGCGTGGCGTCGTGGAAGATCACGTACGCGGGCAGCTTCTGCTCCTTGGCGACCGAGGCCCGCCAGGCCCGCAGCCTCTCGAACAGCGGCTCGTCGGCGGCGTCGAGCGCAACCACCGGCGTCGCCGAGCGCGTGGTGCGCGCGGGCTTGACCCGTTTGGCCTCCCGCCGCATCATCACCCGGCGCTCGCCCCGCAGCACCGATGCGCTCTCGTCGGTCAGCACCAGCGTGCCGTAGTCGCCCTCCACCGCGAGCAGGCCGGAGGCGAGCAGCTGGCGGACCACGCCGCGCCACTCGGACTCGCTCAGATCCGACCCGACGCCGAACACCGACAACTCGTGATGTCTGGACTGGCGGACCTTGTCGGTCTCCTTGCCCAGCAGGATGTCGATCGACTGTCCCGCGCCGAACTTCTGGCCCCGCTCGCGCTGCAGCCGGAGCACCGTGGACAAGAATTTCTGCGCGGGCACGGTGCCGTCCCACGACTCCGGCGGATTGATGCACGTGTCGCAGTTTCCGCAGCCGGTGTCGAGGAAGTCGTTCTGCGCGAAATACGCGAGCAGCTGGGCACGCCGGCAGGTGACCGTCTCGCAGAGGGCGAGCATCGCCTCGAGGTGCGCGGCCGCGTTGCGCCGGTGCGCCAGGTCGCCGTCCGAGCTCTCGATCATCTTCCGCTGCTGCACCACGTCGGCCAGCCCGTACGCCAGCCAGGCCGTCGACGGCAGCCCGTCGCGCCCGGCCCGCCCGGTCTCCTGGTAGTAGCCCTCCACCGACTTGGGCAGGTCGAGGTGCGCCACGAACCGCACGTCGGGCTTGTCGATGCCCATCCCGAAGGCGATCGTCGCGACCATGACGAGCCCCTCCTCGCGCAGGAACCGCGACTGGTTCGCCGCGCGTTCCACCCCGGAGAGCCCGGCGTGATAGGGCAGGGCCGGGATGCCGTTCTCGGCCAGGAACACCGCGGTCTTCTCCACCGAGGCCCGCGACAGGCAGTAGACGATGCCCGAGTCGCCCGCGTGCTCCGCTTTCAGGAACGACAGCAGCTGCCGGCGTGGCTCGTTCTTCGCCACGATGCGGTACTGGATGTTGGGCCGGTCGAAGCTGGCGGTGAAGTGACGCGCCGAGCCCAGCTGCAACCGGCGGGCGATCTCGTCACGGGTGGCGGTCGTGGCGGTCGCGGTCAGCGCGATCCGCGGCACGTCGGGCCACCGCTCGTGCAGCATCGACAGGCCGAGATAGTCGGGCCGGAAGTCGTGCCCCCACTGGGAGACGCAGTGCGCCTCGTCGATCGCGAACACCGCGATCTTGCCCCGGTCGAGCAGCCGCTGCGTGGCCGGCACGCTCAGCCCCTCGGGCGCCACGTAGAGCAGGTCGAGCTCGCCGCCGAGGAACTCCTGCTCGACGAGCTGGCGGGACGAATAGTCCTGCGTGGAGTTGAGGAAGCCGGCCCGCACGCCGAGCGTGCGCAGGGCGTCGACCTGGTCCTGCATCAGGGCGATCAGCGGCGAGATCACCACGCCGACGCCGTCACGGACCAGCGCCGGGATCTGGTAGCACAACGACTTCCCGCCACCGGTGGGCATCAGCACCAGCGCGTCGCCGCCCTCCACGACGTGCTCGATGATCTCCTGCTGCGGACCCCGGAAGTCCGCATAGCCGAAGACATCGTTGAGCACGTCCTTGGGAGAAGTCACCCCGCGATAGTAGAGACCTCGCCGGGGGAGCGGCCGGGCCCTGTGGACAAGCCGAGAACGGCTCGTGCCGTTTCCGCCGGCAACTCCGCCTGCGGGTAGTGACCGGCGCCGTCGATCATCACCACGTCGCCGCTCAACCGGCCGGCGATCAGGCGCGCCTCGGCCGCCGGGTCGGGGAAGTCCGGGTCACGCGTACCCATCACGACTCGGGCCGGGACCGACACCTGGTCGAAACGCTGCTCGCAGGGCGCGACGTCCGCGGCGAACTGCGCCCGCAGGGCGGCCATCCGGCCCGGCTCGGCGAGCTGCCGGGAGAGCTGCTTCTGCGCGGCGGCGAAGTCGGCCGGCCGGCCGCCCTTGAACAGGGTCGACCAGTACGCGAGCCAGAGCGGCCGGGACCGCCCGAGCGCCTTCATCACCAGGCGCAGCGCGGCGTTGGGCCGCGGCATCACCCGGGCGAACGGCCCGATCAGCACGATCCCGGAGAACGCCGACGGATCCTGCGCCGCGGCCCAGACCGCGGACGCGCCGGTGAACGAGTTGACCACCAGCGTGGCCGGACCCGCGTCGAGGTGCTTGATCAGCGCGAGCACGTCGGCGCCCGTGTCGGCGGGTGCATACGACGGCCACGCCGCCGACGAGGCGCCCTGACCGCGCGGGTCCATCGTGACGACCCGCCGGCCGGCCGCGACCAGCAGCGGCGTCAGGTGGCGGTACGTGGCGCGGTTGTCGCCCATGCCGGGCAGGCAGACGACCAGCGGGCCGCTGCCGGTGTCGTCGTAGGCGAGGGTGCCGAGGTCGGTCTTAAGTTCCATAGCCAATAAGCTACTGCCATTAGCCAAGCTCCGTCAAGACCTCGATCAGGCCGGCCTTGAGCGCGGGTTCGGTGCGCAGATGCCCGGCGTTGACGACCCGCAGGCTGAGCGCCGGGCCGTAGGCGGCGGCCAGGTCGTAGGCGGAGACCGGCGGCGTGCACATGTCGAAGCGGCCCTGCACGACGTGGCACGGGATGTCCCGCAGGGCGCCGACCGAGTCGAGGATGTGGTTGTCGGGAACGAAGCAGCCGTTGCGGAGGAAGTGCGTCTCGATGGCCGCGGCGGCCAGCGTGTTGGGATCCTCGGCGACCTCGCGCTCCAGCCTGGCGCCGTCGTGGTCCAGCGAGCAGAGCGTCAGCTCCCAGAGCGTCCACTCCTGCGCGTGGCGCAGGTCGCCGGCGGCGATCCGGTCGGCGTAGTACGAGGTGATCGCGGGCCCGCTGCCCCGGGACGCCTCGGGTACGAGCGACAGGAACCGTTCCCACTCGCGCGGGAAGTGCCGGCGCGGGCCGCCGGCCGCCACCCAGTCGTTCTCCTCGCGCCGGGTCAGCCAGACCGCCCACAGCACCAGGCTGCGCACCCGCTGCGGGTGCGCCAGCGCGAAGAACAGGCTCAGCGTCGAGCCCCACGACCCGCCGGCCACGTGCGCGGTTTCGAACCCGCGGTGCGTCATCAGAGAGTCGATGTCGCCGACCAGGTCGGCGGTGGTGTTGTGCTCCAGCGCGGCGAACGGCGTGCTGCGCCCGCAGCCGCGCTGGTCGTGGAAGAGCACGCGGTGCACGGCCGGGTCGAAAAGCGCCTTGTGCGAGTCGTTGAAGGCGGCGCCGGGCCCGCCGTGCAGGCAGACCACGGGTACGCCGTCCGGGTTGCCCCACTCCTCCCAGTAGATGGAGTGCCCGTCGCCGACGTCGAGGTGCCCAGAAGCGATCACCACTCGAACCTAGAGGTAGCCCTGGCGTCGGCCGGGCTGGGGAACGGCGATGCGTCAGTTCTGAGCCCAATCCTCGCGGGACGTCACCACCGTGCGACCGGTGTCCGCGGCCTCCTCCACGGCCAGCGCCAGGTGATGGTCCTGCAAACCCTCGGCCAGGGGGTACGGGGGAGGGCCGTCACCGCGGACCCAGGCCGCCGTCCGGGTCAGCAGGGTGGCGATCGCGATCTCCTCGTCGTTGAAGCGCCGCCTCGGGAACGGGTTCCGGAACAGCACCCGGTCGCCCAGCGTGAAGTGGTCGGTCTCGTACCCGTCCAGGTCGAGGTCGTATCCGATCTGCCGGCGCACGATCGGGGTGCGTGCGATGGTCCGCGGGCCGAGCAGCCGCACGACCTCGTCGTCGCGCAGCTCGCCGTGCGTGCCGCGGACCAGCAGCCGCCGGAAGCGCAACTGGTTGTGCCACTGGTTGTCGGTGAAGTCGTAGACGCCCGACCGCCCGTCGCCCCAGTCGGCCACCGCGATGATGGTGCCGGCCGGCCGGGGGTCGTCGTCGCCGGTCCAGCCGTCGCGGGTGAGCGGGTCGACCAGTGGCGCGGTGGTGCGCATCGCGCGGATGGTCGCCGGCTCGGCGCCGACGCCAAGGTGACCGCGCATGATCGAGATCGCGTGGTACATGTGGGTGGACGACACCTGCACCTGCGTCGGCGTGCCGATCACCCCGGCCCGGACCGCCTCGAGGCGGGCGGCGTGGGCGGGGACCATCAGGTACTGCTCGGCG
>NZ_JBFAZH010000501.1:0-5474 GCF_040681735.1 Actinoplanes sp. NPDC051633
ACGCCCACGCCCTCGAACCGTCGGCGGAGATCCTGATCGCGTACGAGATGAACGGCCGGCCGCTGGGCCCCGACCACGGCGCACCGTACCGCATCGTCGTGCCGCACTGGTACGCCGTCGCGTCGGTGAAGTGGCTCAAGCGCATAGAAGTCCTGACCGAGCCGTACACCGGGGAATTCCAAACCGGCCACTACATGTACGAGTGGGCCGACCGGCCGCACGAATCCGTCAGCCTCATGCGCGTGCGGGCCCGCATCACCGAACCCGCCGAGGCGGCGACCATCAAGGCCGGCACCTGCACGGTACGCGGCAAGGCATGGTCCGGAACGGGCCCGGTGACGCGGGTCGAGATCGGCCTCACCGGCGCGGGCGACTGGCACCCGGCCCAGCTCGAGCCGCCCCGCGGTCCCTACCAGTGGCAGAACTGGTCATACGAGTGGGCGGCGACCGACGTAGGCAGGCACACGCTGCGCGCCAGGGCGACCGACGCGGCCGGCAACGTCCAACCGGAGGTTCCGCCCTGGAACCGCCTCGGCTACGGAAACAACGCCGTCGAGGTCATCTACGTCGACGTGTCCTGATCCCCCGGATGACCCGCCCCGCAGGGCGACCAGGCAGGGCCAGCGGCGGAAACCGGTTCGGCCAATCGCGGAATAAGGCCGTGAGCCAAGTTCTCTCTGGTCAAGGCCTTGATCTGTTGCGCGCCCGAAGGGACTCGAACCCCTAACCTTCTGATCCGTAGTCAGATGCCTAGTAGTCATGAGTCCACTCCACGACACTGTCAGTGCGCGTGTTGTTCCGCAAGCCTCCGTCCATTCGGAGGGCTTTTCGTTTGCGCTGGTCCGGGGCCTGCGGCCGATCGCCAGACGGCCGGCCCAACTTTCAGGATCCACCGCCGTGTTGGATCGGTTGCGTTGGTGCTCCTCGGTTGCCGAACGTCCGAGCACCATCGGAGCACCGCCTATGGGCTGACCGTGAAGGTGCAGCAGTCAGGCCCCCACCGATTCTTGCGGCAGGGGCCTTCTGCGTGTCTTGGCGTATTACCCAATGTGGTCAGGGTCGGTGTCGGTCTGGCTCGGGGTCCACGCCGGCACGTTCTAGCAGCTGGTGGAGCCGTTGCTGGACGTCGACCTTGGCGTCCAGGGACTCGAGGGCTGCCTTGGACGCGCGGTCCAGCAGACGGTCAAGCTCGATGTCACGGTCCATGGTTTTCCTCCTTCCCCGTCGTGGTCGGGCGCAGCGCACTCTTCACCTTGTCGCGAGCGTGCCGCAGGGTAGAGCGCACGGTCGTCTCCTTCTTCCCCGTGATCTCGGCGATCTCTTTCTCGGAGAACCCGTCGGTGTGCAGGGCGAAGACCTCCCGCTGGGCGGCCGGCAGCGAGTCGAGCAGCTCGAGGACCTCGTCGACGTCCTGGTTGGCGTCGAAGGTCTCGAGCCACCTCTCGCGCGACGCGATGCGCTGCTCGGCGTCGAGGCTCCGCTTACGATCGTCCCAGCCGCGATACAGGACCCGCATCGCGACGGTACGGGCGAACGCACGGGGGCTCCGCACGGTCGGCCAGTTGGCCAGCAGGACGAGCATCGCTTCCTGGGCGAAGTCCTCGGCCTCGGTGGGCGTCGCGCCCGCCTTGGCGAGAGCCCAGATCAGGCGCTTGAGGTCCGAGTTGTAGAACTCGGTGAACTGCTCGACGGTCTCGGCGGTCGGTTTGATCTCCATGGGTGAGGTGCTCCTCGCGTGTTTTGGGTTGCGTGGTGTAGCGGTGGCGTAAACATGCGATTTGCTCCTCTTTCGGATGGCCAGGGCGGGATAGCTCTGGTTCTTCGCAGGAGCGCTGACTTTCCGGTCGGCGCTCCTGCCTCTCATGAGTTTGGTACGGGGCGGGGCCTCGGTGTGCAACGCCGGCGAGAAGAACTTTCTGCCTGGCGGTTCAAGAAGTCAGCGTCGCCGGCGCACGAGGTATGCGACGGCCAGGATGATGGCGAGCATCGCGGCGATCGTGGTGACGGCCAGCGACCCCGACGCGGCGTACGCGCCAGGCACACCGACCAAGGCGGCGTTGACCACGACAAGCAGCCTGTCGACGTCGTCTCCGTCACCAGGACGGCCGCCGCCGGCCGACTGCTGGCTACCGGGCGTCACGATCTCGGACACGGGTCCCCGCTCATCCGCGACCCAGGCGGGTCGCTTCTCGCCCGGTAGGTACGCGAAGGGATGTCCGCTGTGCAGCAGCGGAAGTACTACGGCTGAGCCATGACGTCGAACTCGATGGCCGGCCTGCCGTCGTCTGAAGCGGCGCCTGGGCTAGGCCTCATCTGATCTCGGACCAGGACAAGCCTCGGCGCGGGCCTGAGCGTCCACGCCTCCCGAGTGATCGGCCAGTCCTCTTGGCAAGAGCCCGACCGGCGACAAGTCGTGCTCCGGTGGCATTCATGCGCCAACCGGCGAGCTGAACGCTGACTTCGAAGTCATCGGCCACCTGCTCGTCCGACCTTCTCGCCCGGGCCGCCGGGTGAGCTGCGTCGTAGGGCAGGAGAAGCTCTGCGGCGAGTTCCGTGGCCTCCCACTCCTGGTCCTTGTTCGCCGGGTTGTGGCAGCCGCCGGTACTTTCCGCAGCGAACAGGACTCGGTCAAACTCGTGCTCGAGCAGCACGTGCCCATCTCATGAGAAACATTCGCACGTCGGCGAACATGTAGGTGGGTGTTCTCGACGATGAACTGCCCCGTTCCGGCCGGGATCACGGCGCGGACCACCGGAACACACCCCGGGCAAACCGTGAAGGGGACGATGCAACATGAGGTAGCAGCTACGGCTCGCTCGATGCTGGCCCAACCGCTGCGTGAGCTGTCCTGACCAACCCGACCGATGGCATGGAGGTGGTGCCCTCTCGACCATCGGGGCCCCGGCGGCCCAAAAGACTAATGGTCAGTACCGTCCATCAGGCGTCGGAGGTGATCACGCAGCGCCTCGACGTCCTGAATGTCGGCGGGCCCCACACCAGGAGTTCGCCTCATGTCGCTCAACAGGTCGTCCAGTCCACCGACAGCCTCGCCGATCCGGCCGAGGCTGGCGGTTATCACGGCGATCTGCTGCCGCATAGGGAAGCCCGCCGCAACGGTTACCTCCGCGAGGAGAGTCCGCAACGTCCGCAACGCCTCGGTGGCCTCACCCAGCTCCGCCTGGCAGGTAGCCACCTGCTGACGGCACTCCCGGACAAGCTCGTGGTCCGAGCCATACCGCCGAGCCAGGTCAACACCGAGCTGCTCGAACATTGGCAACGCGGCGCGGAAGTCGCCGGCCAGCATCAGCGCGGCTCCGTAGTCCACCCGAGCCTCGAGGATCTCCGGCGAACCGTTGCCATAGATCGGCGCGGCCCGGCGCAGCATGGTGGCCAGCGCATCGGCGGCCTGCCCGAACCGTTCGTCGTCGATCAACTCCATCGCCCTGTCCCGCGCTTCGCGCACCTCGTCGATGCTCGGGATGCTCGCCGGCGCCGCCTGGGCCGCGACCAGGCGCGTCCCGGCCACGCTGTCTCGGGGCAGCGGCCCGAACGGGAACCGATACGGCGAAGTGGGATCTGGGGAGCTGCGCTCCTGCGGCGCCCGCGCCATTGGCGGCAGCTCAGCGGTCACCCAGCGAAGCAGACTCACATAGACCTCGCCCGCCGACTCGGGCCTGTCCTGCGGGTCCTTGGCCAGCAATGCGAAAACGAGTTCGTCGAGCTCCTTCGGTACGTCGTCGCGCAAAGCGCCCGGATGCGGGACCGGCGTGTCGAGGTGCTGGTGCAACATGCCCAACGGGGTGTCCGACTCATACGGCGGCTGCCCGGTGATCAGCTCGAACAGCACGCAACCCAGGCCGTACAGGTCGGCGCGAGGGCCGACCGATCCCGCGCCGAGAGCTTGCTCGGGCGCCATGTAGGTCGGGGTGCCAATGGTCTCGCCGGTCATGGTGAGCTTCGGCAGGTCGGCGTCGAGGATCGCGGCGACCCCGAAGTCGAGGACCTTGACGACGCCTGTCTGGGTGAGCACGAGGTTGCGGGGTTTGAGGTCGCGGTGCACCAGCGAGGCGGCGTGCGCGGCGGCCAGCACCGAGCAGATCTGCGCGCCGATCGCCGCCACCCACGGGACCGGCAGCGGTCCCTGCTCGGCGATCAGGTCGGCGAACTCGGCGCCGGGCACGAGCTGCATGACGATGTAGAGGTCGTCCTCGATAACGCCGGCGTCGTGCACGGCGGGGACGCCAGGGTGGTCGAGCCGAGCGGTGACCTTGGCTTCGCGTTTGAACCGCTCGACGACCAGTTGCCGATCGGCGTCGTTGGCGTACCCGGGTCTGAGGAACTTGACCGCGACGGGCCGGTCGAGCCGCTCGTCGTAGCCGGCCCACACCTGACCCATCCCGCCGCTGCCGATTGGATACGTCAGCTCGTACCGGTCGGCGATGCGTGTCCCCGGCTGCAGCAGCACTTCTCCCCCGGTCAGGTCAGGCCGTGCTTGCGCCGGATCAACTTGTATGCCTGGCTGCGCCCGAGCTGGTTCATGCGCTGGCGCAACATGTCATCGTCCAAATAGCGCTGCATCAGTTTGCCGTTGTCGTCGTGGCGCGACAAGATGACCGACTCGATGCGCTTGTCGAAGACGACGCCGAAGTTGTCCTCGTCGTTGACGAGAGCGGCGGCCTCCATGGTCGGTTCCTCGGTCATCGCGACGATCTGCTGCTCGTACCAGATCTTGTCGGCCTCGCCGAGGCCCAGCCCGAACCGATCGTTGAGCTCCTGGATCAACTCGGACAGCGCCAGCTTATCCGGGTCGTTCTGCGGGCCGGCACCACCGCCGAGGTAGCCGGGCAGCATCTGCTCGCCGTCGGCGTCCAGCGACGCGTCGTGGTCGCCGGTCTTGCTGACCCGCAGGTGGGTGAGCTGGATCTCGCCGATGTCGACGGACGGGTCCTGCCGGCGTGGCAGCCGGTTGAGCAGCGCCCGCCCGTACAGGTAGAGCCGTTCCAGGCCCTCGTCGTGGTAGGGAACGACCTGGCTGAGGAACGCGTACATCCGCACGTAGTCGCGCAGCGCGGCCCGGAACCCGTCGGCCGCCTCAGGGTCGTCGGCGGCCAAGGCCACGAACCGATCCTTCGCCGGGTCGGTAAACCGGTACAGCGCGGCGTGCGCCTTCTGCAGCGCGGCGTCGGTCTTCGCCTTGCCTTCGGCGGCGAGCAGAGCGTCGGCGTACGCCTGCATCTCCGAGTCCACCAGCAACGCGTACGAGGTGACCGCGTTCTCCGCCGTGTAGAGCAGATTTGGGTCGGTCGGGATGGTCGCGGCGGTCTCGAAGTACGGCTTGAACTGCTCGGCGATGTCGGCGGCCTCGTTGACGAAGTCGAGCACGAACACGTCACCCTGCGCCTTGAGCGGGTGGATGCGGTTGAGCCGCGACAACGTCTGCACCGCGGCGACGCCCTTGAGCGGCTTGTCCACGT
>NZ_JBFAZH010000502.1:0-5465 GCF_040681735.1 Actinoplanes sp. NPDC051633
ATCGGCAACGCGGTGCGCCGCCGAGCCGTTAGCGGCACAGCCCCGAAGGGGCTCGGGTTCTCCGCCCTTGGCGGAGCCTCAGCGGCCGGTAGCAGCACAGCCCCGAAGGGGCTCGGGTTCTCCGCCCTTGGCGGAGCCTCAGCGGCCGGTAGCGGCACAGTGCGGCTGGAGCCGGAGGACTTCGAGGTCGCCGAGACCGAGCGGCGGGCGTCGGCGGTGGTCGCGCTGTGCGTCGACCTGTCGTACTCGATGTTCGCCGACGGCCGCTGGGGTCCGATGAAGCAGACGGCGCTGGCCCTGTCGCATCTGGTGGCGACGCAGTTCCCGCAGGACTCGCTGCAGATCATCGGGTTCGGCCGATATGCGATGTCGCTGTCGCAGGGCGAGCTGGCCGCGATCGAGCCGGACATGGTGCAGGGCACCAATCTGCAGCACGCGCTGAAGCTGGCCGGCCGGCACCTGCGCCGGCACCCGGGCTCCGAGCCGGTCGTGCTGGTGGTGACCGACGGCGAGCCGACCGCGCACCTGGACGACGACGGCGACGCATTCTTCATGTGGCCGACGCTGCCCGAGACGGTGCAGGCGACGGTGCGCGAGGTCGACCAGCTGACCCGGTACGGCGCGACGCTCAACCTCTTCATGCTCGGGGAGGACGAGGGGCTGCGCCGGTTCGTCGACGCGGTGGCTCAGCGCAGCGGCGGCCGGGTGTTCAGCCCCGACCTGGGCGAGCTCGGCCGGTATGTGGTGGACGACTATGTCCGCTCGCGACGAGGGCGCCGTTGACCGGCCCGCTGACCGGGCCAGTGTCCTAGGACGGCCTGCGCAGCGTGTCCTGCCGCACCGGCCGGGCCTCGACGCAGCGCGGGCTGGTTATAGTGGCTCGTCGAGAGAGCGGTCGGGATGGTTCCGGCCGGCCATTGAGGGTCCGGGTTCTCGCCCTGACCGCAGGGCTCAATGGCCGGTAGCAGCACGGCCCCGGGGGTGTGGGCCGGTGTCCGGGCCGTCGGGGAGCCGGGTTGCTTTCCGGCGTGGGGGAGAGGGAGTCGCGATGTCGCAGCAGCCTGCGCGCGCGCCCATCGCCACGTCCAACCGCATCTGGACGGTCCCCAACATCATCAGCTTCATCCGCCTGCTCGGCGTGCCGCTGTTCCTCTACCTGATGCTCGGCCCGACCCACCACGACATCGCCGCGGTGATCGTGATCGCGGTGGGCGGGACCACCGACTGGGTGGACGGGTACGCGGCCCGCCGGCTGGGTCAGGTCAGCCGGCTCGGCGAGCTGCTCGACCCGTTCGCCGACCGGCTCTACATCCTGGCCACGCTGGCCGCCTTCACCCTGCGCGAGGTCATTCCGTGGTGGCTGACCGCGGCGCTGCTGCTGCGCGAGGTCGTGCTCGGCGTCGCGCTGCTGGTGCTGCGCCGCCACGAGTACGGCCCACCGCCGGTCCACTATGTCGGCAAGACCGGGACGTTCGTGCTGCTCGGCGCGTTCCCGGTGCTGCTGCTTGCGCACGCGGTCCCGTCCGCGGCGCACTGGCTCTCGCCGACCGGGTGGGGCCTCGCATGGTGGGCGCTCGGCCTGTACTGGGCGGCGGCGGTGCTCTACCTCATGCAGACCGCGGCGCTGCTGCGCGCCGATCGCGCGGCCGGTCCCTCCGGCCCGGCCGGCCCGCCTGGGCCGTCCGGCTTCTCCGGCCCGGTCGGTCCGGTCGGCGGCGCGCCGACCGGCCGGGACGGACCCGCGGCGGTCACCGGATGACGGCCCCCGGCACCGGCGAGAAGCGCACGTTCACACCGGACTTCCTCACCGAGCTGTTCCGCAACCCGCTGGACCCCGGCTATGCGGATGCCGCCGCCCGCAAGGCGCGTGGCGAGGGCCCGTCACCGCGGGCGCGCAAGGTGCTCAGCGGCGTCACCGCGGTGACCATCGCGGCGCTCGGGTTCCTGCTCGTGGTGGCGTACCGGCAGACGGTGGCCGACGAGCCGGCCCGCACCCGGGCGCACGACACGCTGGTGCGGCAGGTGCAGGACCGGCGCACCGAGACCGTCGCCCTGCAGGCCGAGGCCGAGCAGCTGCGCGACGAGGTGGCCGCGCTGCGGGCGCGCGAGTTCGGCGGGGAGGCGGTGGCGCGGCTGACCAACCTGGAGGCACAGACCGGGCTGGCCCGGGTGCGGGGCAGCGGCGCCAAGGTCACCCTCGCGGACGGCCCGATCACCATCGACCCGGTCACCGGCGAGCGGGAGACCCAGGGTCAGGTGAAGGACACCGACCTGCAGCAGGCGGCGAACGCGCTGTGGGCCGGCGGGGCCGAGGCGATCGCGGTGAACGGGATGCGGCTCACCGCCACCTCGACGATCCGGCAGGCCGGCGAAGCGATCCTGGTGGACTACCGGCCGGTGACCACGCCGTACGAGGTGGTCGCGCTCGGCCCGGACCAGCTCGCCGACGAGTTCCGCGACGGGTACGCCGGGAAGTTCTTCCAGGAGCTGTCCCGGCGGTACGGGTTGTCGTTCAAGACCGCCGAGGTCGACGACGTGACCCTGGACGCCGCCACCGAGCTCAAGCTGCGGGTGGCGTCGCCCGCCGGGCCGCCCTCCGGACCCAGTTCTCCGGCCCTGTCCCCCTCCCCATCGGAAGGCGGCCGATGATCGCCGTACTCGCCCTGATCGCCGGTGTCGTGCTCGGCATCGTCTTCCACCCGACGGTGCCGCCCGGGCTGCAGCCGTACCTGCCGATCGCCGTGGTCGCGGCGCTGGACGCCGTGTTCGGCGGGGTGCGCGCCAAGCTCGACGGGATCTTCGACGACAAGCAGTTCGTCGTGTCGTTCGTGTCGAACGTTCTGGTGGCGGGCCTGATCGTGTACCTGGGCGACCAGCTGGGCGTGGGCGGGCAGCTGTCCACCGGCGTGGTGGTGGTGCTGGGCGTCCGGATCTTCGGCAACGTGGCGGCGATCCGCCGCCACCTCTTCCGGGCGTAGGGGCGGCATGTCCGACGAACGCGACCCCGAGAGCCCGCCGGTGGACCCGGCGGAGAACCTGGCGGACGACGAGGCGAACAAGCCGACCGTGCCGATCAAGCGGCCGGTGCTTCCGCCCGCCGATGCCACGACGCCGCCCGCCGGCGCTGCAGCCGGCTCCGGACCGGCGGTCGACCCGCCGCCCGCCGATCCGCCGCGGCCCGCCGATCTCGGGTCGCCCGCGGATCCTCCGCCGGCTGCCGGTCCACCGCCGGTGGCTGAGCCGCCGCCGGCCGTCGCCGAGCCGGATGACGAGGCCACGACGCTGTTGTCGCCCGTGCCGCGGCCGGACGACGGCGGGGCGACGCAGCGGCTGGTGCCGCCGTCCCTTCCTGAGCCCCATCCCGAGCCGCAGCCCGAGAGCGACGACGAGGAGACCCGGCTGCTGGTGCCGCCCGCCACGGCCGATGCGGGGCGGGACGAGGCCGGGTCACCCGACGGTGTGAATGCTCGGCCCCCGGCCGGCCCGGCCGTCGTGAGCGACAGCGCGCTCGTACCCGCCGGAGAAGCCGGACCGGCCGGCGAGGGTGAGCCGTCCGCCGAGCCGGGCCCGCCGAAAAGAAAGCTTTCCAGCGCAGGTGCGCTGATCGGTGTGCTGCTGGCGTTGTTCGGCTTCACGCTGGTCGTCCAGCTGCGCAGCAACAACACCGACCAGGGGCTGGCCTCGGCGCGGCAGGAGGACCTGGTGCGGATCCTCTCCGATCTGGAGGCGCAGGACTCTCGGCTGCAGTCGGAGATCGCGGGGCTGGAGACCAGCCAGCGGCAGCTCACCTCCGGCGTGGCCGGGCGGCAGGCGGCCCGGGAGGCGGCCGATCAGCGCGCCGAGGAGCTCGGGCTGCTCGCCGGAACGCTGCGGGGGACCGGGCCGGGCTTGCGGATCAGCATGAGGAACGTGAAGGCGTCCGCCGTGCTGAACGCGGTGCAGGAGTTGCGTGGCGCGGGCGGTGAGGTGATGGAGATCCGGGGCAGTGGCGGGCCGCCGGTGCGGATCGTGGCCTCGACCTACTTCGTGGACGCGCAGGACGGCATCTCGGTGGACGACATCAAGCTCACCGGACCCTTCGACCTCTACGTCATCGGCCCCGCCCAGACGATGGAGACGGCGCTGCGCATTCCGGGTGGGGTGGTCGCGTCGGTGGAGGGCGGCGGCGGTAGCGTGACAATCGACCGGCGCGAGGTGGTCGAGGTGACCGCCGTGCGCAAGCCGACCACCCTTCAGTACGCACGGCCGGCGTCGTGAGCGGCGCCGGGCAGCAGGTGTCACTACGGAGGATTGAGTGATCCCAGAGGATCTGCGGTACACGGCCGAGCACGAGTGGGTGGCGTCGGACGGCAGCGGTCCGGTGCGGGTGGGCATCACCCACTACGCGCAGGACGCGCTGGGCGACATCGTCTTCGTGCAGTTGCCGGAGGAGGGCACCGCGGTGCGGGCCGGCGACTCGCTCGGTGAGATCGAGTCGACCAAGAGCGTGTCGGAGATCTACGCGCCGATCGCCGGCACGGTGGTGGCGCGCAACGCGACGCTCACCGACGAGCCGGAGTTGATCAACGCGGAGCCCTATGCGGCCGGCTGGCTGGTGGAGATCGCCCCGGACGATCCGGCGGCGGTCGACGGTTTGCTCGACGCGGCCGGCTACCGCGCTCTGACCGAGAGTTGAGTCTCCCGCGCGTCTGGTTGCCCCGCGCTTCCGGGGCTGACTAGGCTCGCTGGGCACCTGTAATCTCTGCGAACTTGTTATGTCTTCGAAACCTATAGTCGTGCGTCCGGCGCATCGGGCAGCGGCAGGGGAGCCGCGTCCGGACCCCCGTGCCGTCGCTGGTCGCCGCGACCTGTGACAGATCCGTGAGGTGGTCCATGACGCGCCCAGACGACGAGTTTCCCCCACTCGACGTCACGTCCACGCTGAACCTCGGTGCGCTCGACGAGGTGCTCGAGGGGCCCGAGACGGACGTGGTGCCGAGCCGGATGTCCGGCTCGCTGCCGCCGGGCATGGCCCTGCTGGTGGTACGCCGGGGGCCCAACGCCGGCGCCCGGTTCCTGCTGGACCACGACGTGACCACCAGCGGCCGGCATCCGGACAGCGACATCTTCCTCGACGACGTGACGGTGTCGCGCCGGCACGCGGAGTTCCACCGCGACCAGGGGACGTTCACCGTGCGCGATGTCGGTTCGCTGAACGGCACGTACGTGAACCGGGAGCGGGTCGAGGCCGCCACGCTGAGCAACGGCGACGAGGTGCAGATCGGCAAGTTCCGCCTGGTCTTCATCGCCGGACCCCGGCCGGAGGGCGAGGGCCACGCGTGAGCTCGGCAGCGGGGGCCGCCGCGCGCGACGACCCGGAGGGTCGCGGATTCTCCGCGCCGTCCGGAGGCGCCGGTAGGGGCACGGCCGGTGCGCTGATGAGCATCGGCGAGGTGCTCGCCGAGCTGCGCACGGAGTTCCCCGAC
>NZ_JBFAZH010000503.1:0-5464 GCF_040681735.1 Actinoplanes sp. NPDC051633
CCCTGGTGCACACCCCGCACCGCGACAAGGCGGCCGGCACCCGCCGGACCCTCGACGTGGTGAAGGCCTCCGGGATCGGGGCGGAGCGGGTCCTGGTCGACCATCTCAACGAGGTCACCGTCGGACTGGTCCAGGACAGCGGCTGCTGGATGGGCTTCTCGATCTACCCCGACACCAAGATGTCGCCGTCGCGGATGGTCGAGATCCTCAAGGCGCACGGCACCGAGCGGATGCTGGTCAACTCGGCCGCCGACTGGGGCAAGTCCGACCCGCTGCTGACCGTGGCCACCGCCGAGGCGATGCTCGCGGCCGGCTTCACCGCCGACGACGTCGACCTGGTGCTGTGGCGCAATCCGGTGGAGTTCTACGGCCAGTCCGGCAAGCTCGACCTCTCCGACATCCCCGCGCCTGAGGCGACGTTCGAGGGCAGCTCGATCCTGCGCGGAGGCAGCTGATGCGCCTGCGGCACCGCGACGGGCAGACCGTGCACCTGTCCTACTGCACCAACGTGCACGCCGCCGAGGACATCGACGGCATCATCGCGCAGCTCGACACCTACGCCGTGCCGATCCGGGAGGAGTTGCGGACCGACGTGCTCGGCCTCGGCCTGTGGATCGCGGCGCCCGCCGCGGCCGAGCTGAGGAAGAACCCGCGCCCGTTGAAGGACGCGCTGAAGGCGCGCAACTGCGAGGTGGTCACGCTCAACGGCTTCCCCTACGCGGCGTTCCAGCAGGCCGTGGTCAAGGGCGCCGTGTACGAGCCGGACTGGACGACCCCGGAGCGCCTCGACTACACGCTGAACCTGGCCCACATCCTCGCCGAGATCATGCCCGACGACGCCGCCCGTGGGTCGATCTCCACCCTCCCGCTGGCGTGGCGCGACCCGTGGACCACCGAGATGTGGGACGCGTCCCGGCGGAACCTCGACACCGTTTCCGCGGAGTTGCAGAAGCTGGACCGCACGATCCGGATCGCGGTCGAGCCCGAGCCCGGCTGCATCATCGAGAACACAACGCAGGCCGCGGAGATGCTGACGGGCTTCGACGGGATCGGCGTCTGCCTCGACCTCGCCCACCTGGCCTGTGCCTGGGAGAGCCCCGCCGACGCAGTGCGACGGCTGACGGACGCCGGCGTGCCGATCGTCAAGACCCAGGTGAGCGCGGCGCTGGCCAGTGACGACCCGGAACGCGATCGCGACGTGCTGATGCAGTACGTGGAACCGCGCTTCCTGCACCAGACCCGCAGCCGCGAGGGCCTGTCCGCCGACGATCTGGACGAGGCTCTGGCCGAGCGGGGTGAGACCCCGTGGCGGATCCACTACCACGTGCCGATCCACGCCGAGCCGGTCGCGCCGCTGCGGGCCACCACGGACGTGCTGCGGGCGGCGTTGACGGAGCTCGTCGGCGGTCCCACCGCCGTCTGCGATCACCTCGACGTCGAGACGTACACGTGGAGTGTCCTGCCGCCGGCCTCGCGCCCGGACGGACCCGCCCAGCTCGCGCACGGCATCGCCGCCGAGCTGGCCCATGCCCGCGCCCTGCTCGAAGAGCTGGAGATCAAGCTGTGAAGCCGCTGCTGGTCCTCGACGTGGTCGGCCTGACCCCACGCCTGCTGGAGCACATGCCGCGTCTCAACGGCATCGCCGCGAACGGCTTCCAGGCCGAACTCGGCACGGTCCTGCCCGCGGTCACCTGCTCGGCGCAGTCGACGTTTCTCACCGGCGAGCTGCCCAGCGTCCACGGCATCGTCGGAAACGGGTGGTACTTCCGCGACCTGGGCGAGGTCTTCCTCTGGCGCCAGCACAACGGCCTGGTCGGCGGGGAGAAGATCTGGCAGACCGCGAGACGGGTACGCCCGGAGCTGACCGTCGCCAACGTCTGCTGGTGGTACGCGATGGGCGCCGACGTCAACTGGACGGTCACCCCGCGCCCGATCTACCACGCCGACGGCCGCAAGGACCCCGACTGCTACACCCGCCCACCGGCCCTGCGCGACGAGCTGACCACGGCGCTGGGCACCTTTCCGCTGTTCAGCTACTGGGGCGCCAACGCGGGCATCGCGTCCTCGGCGTGGATCGCCAAGGCCGCGGAGCGCATCATGGCCCGGCACCACCCCGACATGACCCTGGTCTACCTGCCCCACCTGGATTACGACCTGCAGCGCTACGGCCCGTCCGCGCCGCAGGCCGTAGCGGCCGCCCGGGAGCTGGACGAGACGATCGCCCCGCTGCTGGCGACCGGCGCGACCGTGGTGCTGGCCGGCGTGATCGCGGGCCTGATGGGCGGCACGAACCGGGCCCGGCTGCTGGCCTCGGGCATGTGGGCGGTCGGCGCGGCCGCCCTGATCACCGGTCATCTCCTCAGCACGGCGACGTTCGACGTGATGTTCACCGCGGGCGTGACCGCCTGCCTGCTGAAGGCACTGACCAGCGGGCGGCCCGGCTGGATGCTCGCCGCCGGCGCGGTACTCGGCGCCGGACTGCTGAACAAGCTGCTGATCGGGATCGTGGTCGCGCTGGTCTGCGCGGCGCTGCTGATCCTCGGGCCACGGCGGCCGCTGCTCACCTGGCCCGCTCTGGCCGGTGGCGGGCTCGCGGTGCTGGGCGCGGTGCCGTACCTGATCTGGCAGTCGACGCACGGCTGGCCGCAGTCCCGGGTGGCGGAGTCCATCGCCGGCGAAGGCAACCGGATCGGCGTGCTCCCGATCCAGTTGGTGCTGATCTCGATCTTCCTGACGCCGTTTCTCGGCGCCGGGCTGGTGCGTCTGCTGCGGCGGAGCGCCGGGCCGGCCCGGGCCTTCGGGTACGCGTACCTGGCGCTGGTGGTGCTGGTGCTGGTGACCGGCGGCAAAGGCTATTACGCGGCCGGGCTGATGCCGGTGATCGTGGCGTCGGCCGGGCTGGTCACCGACGGCTGGCTGGCCCGCGGCCGGGTGCGGCTGCGAACCGCCCTGGTCGGCGCCGCGGTCGGGGTGTCGCTGGTGCTCAACGCCATCAACGGGCTGGCGATCACGCCGGTCTCGCGGCTGCAGCAGAGCGGCATCAATGAGCTCAACCCGGAGGCGGGCGAACAGGTCGGATGGCCGGAGTTCCAGGCGGCGGTCAGGGCCGCGGTGCTGACCCTGCCTCCCGACCAGCGGGACCGGGCGGTGGTGTTCGCCGCCAACTACGCCGAGGCCGCCGCGGTGGGGCTGGGCAGCGGTCTGCCGCCGGCCTTCAGCGGGCACAACGGGTACGCGTTCTGGCCGCCGCCCGCATCGGCCACCGGCCCGGTGATCCTGACCGGCTTCGCCCCCGGCCGAGCCGCGAGCCGGCACTTCACCGGCTGCCGGGTGGCCGGCCGGGTGGACAACGGATACGGGCTGGACAACGACGAACAGGGCGCGATCCTGCAGGTGTGTGACGGCCCGACCGGCGGCTGGACGGAAGTATGGCCGTCGCTGATCCACTACGACTGACCGGGCTCTGGGAGGGTGGACCCATGCGCGTTCTCATCACCGGCGGCGGCGGGTTCATCGGCCGGCGGCTCGCCGAGGCTCTGCTGCGCTCCGGGACGGTGACGGTGGACGGCGGCGCGCCGCAGCCGATCGAGCGGATCACGCTGTTCGACTCGGTCGCCGGCGCCGGCCACCCGCAGGACGAGCGGATCGAGCCGGTCACCGGCGACATCACCGACCGGGCCGCCGTCGAGGGCGTGACCGCGCGGGCCGACGTCGTCTGGCATCTGGCCGCCGTCGTCAGCGCCGCCGCCGAGGCGGACTTCGATCTCGGCTATCGGGTCAACGTCGACGGCACCCGCACGCTGCTCGAGGCGCTCCGCGGCACCGGCCGCCGGCCACGCGTGGTGTTCGCGAGCAGCTTCGCCGTGTACGGCGGCGACCTGCCGCCCGTCGTCGGCGACGAGTTCCACCCGGTGCCGCAGAGCTCCTACGGCACCCAGAAGGCCATCGGCGAGCTGCTCGTCGCCGACCACAGCCGCAAGGGCTTCGTGGACGGCCGCAGCCTGCGCCTGCCGACGATCGTCGTGCGGCCCGGCAAGGCGAACAAGGCCGCCTCGAGCTTCGCCAGCTCGATCATCCGTGAGCCCCTGGCCGGCCGGGAGGTGGTCTGCCCGGTGGGCCGGGACACCGCGATCTACATCCTCTCCCCGCGCCGGGTCACCGAGGCGCTGCTGCGGGCGATGGAGCTGCCCGAGTCCGCTTGGGGCGTGCACCGCACCCTGCCGCTGCCGGGCATCACGACGACGGCCGGCGCCATGGTGGAGGCACTGCAAACGGTGGCGGGCCCGGCCGTGGCCGGCCGCATCCGATGGGAGCCGGACCCGGCGATCCAGCGCATCGTCGAGACGTGGCCGGTCGGCGCCGACGCGCGGCGCGCCCGGAGCCTGGGCTTCACCGACGACGGCACGTTCGACGCGATCCTGCTCGCGCACATCGAGGACGAGCTCGGCGGCGCGAGCGCGATCGCGCGCTGAGCGAAGCTCCGGGCCGGTCAGCCGCCCAGGGTGACGTGCAGGATCCGCTCGTCGCTGTTGTCGGGCACGCTGTCCTTGTCGCCCCGGTTGCTGGTGGTCAGCCAGAGGCCGCCGTCGGGCGCCGGCTCCACGGTGCGCAGCCGGCCGTACGTGCCGTTGAAGTAGGTCTGCACGCCGGTGAGCTCGCTGCCGCTGATCACCGCCCGGTACATCCGGGTGCCGCGCTGGCAGGCGATGTAGAGCGCGGTGCCGACGACAGCGATCCCGGAGCAGGAGCCCTCGGCCGTGGGGTACGTGCGCTTCGGCGCGATGAACCCGGGCGTGCCGCACGTGCCGGAGGTGCCCTCACAGGCGGGCCAGCCGTAGTTGCCCCCCTTGACGATCAGGTTGGTCTCGTCCATGACGGAGTTGCCGAACTCCTGCTCCCACAGCCGGCCCTGCGCGTCGAACGCGAGGCCCTGCGGATTGCGGTGACCGTAGCTCCAGACGTACGTGCCGAACGGGTTGTCCGGCGGGACGCTGCCGTCGGGGTTGAGCCGCAGGACCTTGCCGTTGAGACCGGCCAGGTTCTGGGCGTTGTCGCCGTTCTGGGCGTCGCCCGTGCTGGCGTACAGCTTGCCGTCCGGGCCGAAGCGCAGCCGGCCCCCGTCGTGGTACTTGTTGCGCAGGATCCCGCTGATCAGCACCTGCCGGGATCCGGTGTCGAGGGCGTTCCCGACGAGCTTCATCCGGATGATCCGGTTGTCCGTGGGTGAGGTGTGCATGATGTACAGCCACCGGTCGGTGGCGAACGACGGGGAGATCGCCAGGCCGAGCAGGCCGCCCTCGCCGTCGGTGCTCTGCACGCCGGGCACCGTGCCGACCAATGTCCGGACGCCGGTGGCGGGGTCGAGGCGGGCGATGTCGTGGGCGTCGCGGCGGGTGTAGAGGACGCCGCCGTCCGGCAGGGTGACCAGGCCCCACGGGATGTCGGTGTCGGTGCCGACCTGGAC
>NZ_JBFAZH010000504.1:0-5461 GCF_040681735.1 Actinoplanes sp. NPDC051633
GTCACCGCGACCATCGTCGGGGTGACCATCGCGAACCGGGTCACGCTCACCAGATCGATGATCGGCACGCGGCTGACCAGCCCGAACGGTAACGGGATCGAGGTGTCGTGCCGACCCACCCGCAGGTACGGGCCCATCGAGACGACCAGCATCACCAGCGCGGCGACGCCGGCCGCCCTGGCGGCGGTCACCCGGCGGAGCAGGATCAGCGACACCACCAGCAGCGCCAGCAGCGGCAACCCGAAGAACGTGTTGTCCTCCGTCGGGCTGATGCTCAGCCAGCGCCCGACCGCGTTGTTGCCGGCCAGCGACTGCCGGGCGTAGGCGCCCACCGCGAGCAGATCGGTGACGAACTTGCACGGCACGAACGGCTGACCGGAGTAGGAGCCGGGCCCAGTGAACTGCCAATACAGGGGGTACGCGAGCAGCACACCCGCGGTCACCGCGGCGACCCCGAGCCCGGCGGTGAACCGCCCGATCAGCGGACGCGTCGCCGGCCACGCCATCGCCGCGTACGCGATCACGAAAACGCCCAGCGTGAGCGCCGTGAAGAGCAGGACCTCCTCGTTGATGAAGACCTGCAGCACGATCAGCAGACCCAGCACGATCCCGCCGCGCAGCACCCGCCCCGGTTCCCGCAGCCGCACGACCTGCCAGACGATGAACGGCACCACGAACTGGCTGACGAAGTTGATATGCCCGTTCGCGTGCGACACCATCGCCGGGCAGAACCCGCACCACAGCCCGCCGACCCAGGCCGCGAAACGACTGCGCACCAGATGCCGGGACAGCACCCAGTACCAGGCCGCCGCCGTGCCGGCCAGGCCGAGCGTCAGCAGCAGGACGACCGAGACGCCCGGACCGAGGAAGTGGGTGATCGGCGCGAGCGGCAGGCTCAGCGCCAGCACCGTCGTGTTCGCCATCATGTTGATGCCGTCCGGCACGTTCAGCCGGTCGGAAAACAACGGGTTGTCGCCGTGGAAGAGCACCCGCTCGCCGTGCGCCACGACGAAGAGGAAGAAGCCGTGGTCGTCGTCGTTGTGCGACAGCACCCGGCCGGCCGGGTCGATCCACAGCCGGATCAGCACCAGCGTGGCCAGCACCGGGTAGCTCAGCCAGGCCCAGACCCGCAGCGCACGGGGGCGCACCGGCCGCGGGAGCCGATCCGCCGCGGCCCGATCGGCCTCTTCCGCCAGTGCACGCACCGGCTGCATTCTGCCAGGGCGCCGCCCTCAACCCCGCCGCCGCCCCAGAGTTGAAGGGCCGGACTGCAGGCGGTCCTAACCCCGCCGTCCGCGGCGTCCGGCCGCCTTGGCCAGCCGGACCGCCTGCCGGCTGCTCTCCACCGCCACCTCGCGCTGCAGCTTGCGCCAACTCTCCAGGCGGCGGGCCGACAGCGTGCCGGCGGCCACCTCGGCCCGCACCGCGCAGCCCGGCTCGGCGTCGTGCCGGCAGTCGCCGTACCGGCAGAAGCTCGCCAGCTCGGCGATGTCCGCGAAGGCCTGGTCCAGCCCGGCGGCGGTGTCCAGCAGGCCGACGCCCCGGATGCCCGGCGTGTCCAGCACCGCCCCGCCGCCGGGCACGGGCACCAGATTCCGGTAAGCGGTGGTGTGCCGGCCCTTGCCGTCCGCGCGCCGGATCTCCTGAATCGGCATCACCTCGGCCCCGGCCAGCGCGTTGACCAGGGTCGACTTGCCCGCGCCCGACCGGCCGAGCAGCGCCAGCGTGCGGCCGGGGGCGACCAGCTCGCGGATCGGGTCGAGCCCGGTGCCCTCGGTCACGCTGATCGCGTGGACCGGGACCCGCGGCGCGAGGAAGGACATCTGCTCGGCGAGCGCGTCCGGGTCGTCGGCGGTGTCGGCTTTGGTGAGTACGAGTACGGGCTGAGCCCCCGACTCCCAGGCGAGCGCGAGCAGCCGCTCGACGCGGGAGTCGTCCGGTTCGGGGTGGATCGGCTCGACCACCGCCACGGTGTCCATGTTCGCCGCCAGCACCTGACCGACCGAGTCCTTGTCGGAGGTGCGGCGGATCAGACAGGTACGCCGCGGCAGCACACACTCCACAGTGGTCCGACGGTCCGGCCAGCGCCGCAGCACCACCCAGTCGCCGGCACACGGCAGCCGGGCGGGGTCACCGGCCGCGGCCAGCAGCACTCCCCCGCCCAGCGCGGCGCGGGAGACACCGGTCTCGTCGAGGACGGTGCACACGCCGCGATCGGCGCGCAGCACCCGGCCGGGGAAGGCGTCGGAGCGGCTCTTCGACCGGAATGCGGATACGAAAGTGTCGTCCCAGCCCAACTGGGACAGGTCGTGCTTCATGGGAGCCCTATCGTGGGGTCAGGCGCGGGTCTCCGCGCGACGGGACGCACCCAGGTTGACCAGCACGCTTCCCCACCCCCATCCGCGGCTTGTGACCATGCGTCTGCCACGAACGGTACGGCGACCCTTACACGTGGCGAAAGCGAATTCCGACTAGGGTTTCACCGTGACGATCGATCCGCTGGTGCTGATGACCGATGTCGAGGCGGCGACCGAGCGCTTGCTGCGTACCGCCGAAGGTCTTGATCCCTTGACCGTGGGCAAGCCGTCGGCGCTGTCCGGGTGGACCGTGGGGCACGTGCTCACGCATGTGGCGCGCAACGCGGACGCCTACACCAACCTGCTGACCGGCGCCCGGACCGGGGAGGACATTCCCGGGTACGCCTCGCCGCAGGAGCGGATCGCGGGCATCGAGGACGGCGCCGGGCGGCCGCTGCGCGAGCAGGTCGTGGACATCCGCGACGCGCACGAGCGGTTCGCGGACGCCGCGGCGGCGATGCCGGCCGAGGCATGGACCCGGATGCTGCCGTCGACCGGTCAGTCGGCGGCCGCGGTGCCGTGGGCGCGGCTGCGCGAGGTGGAGGTGCACCACGTCGACCTGGGCGCCGGGTACAGCCCGGCGGACTGGTCGGACGCCTTCGCGCTGCGGCTCCTGCGGGAGGTGGCCGGCGGGTTCGACCCGGCCCAGCTGCGGCTGGTGCTGCGCCCGTACGGCATCGATCACCCGCTGCTGCTCGGCGACGACCCGGACGCGCCCGTCGTGGGCGGCCCCACCCGCTCGCTCGCGGCCTGGCTGACCGGCCGCGGCGACGGCGCCGACCTGACCGTCTCGCCGGACGGCGAGCTGCCCGTCATCCCGAGGTGGAAGTGATGCCGGACTACACCGGAGACGTGAGGCCGGGCGGCCCGCCGGCGGTCCGGTCACTGCCCGGCCTGACCATCACGAAGGTGTCGGTCGGCCCGATGGACAACAACGCCTACCTGCTGCGGTGCAACGCCGACGGCAGCCAGGTGCTGATCGACGCGGCGAACGAGGCGCCCCGCCTGCTGGAGCTGATCGGCGGCGCCGGTCTGACCGCCGTGATCACCACCCACCAGCATCGCGACCACACGGGCGCGCTGGCCGAGGTGGTGCGGGCGACCGGCGCGGAGTCGCTGGCCCACGAGGCCGACGCGGCGGAGATCCCGGTGGTGACGCGGACGCTGACCGACGGCGAGACGGTCGCGGTGGGCGACTGCTCGCTCGAGGTGATCCACATCGTCGGCCACACGCCGGGTTCGATCACCCTGGCCTACCGGGACCCGTCCGGAACGGCACACCTGTGGACGGGCGACAGCCTCTTCCCGGGCGGCGTGGGCAACACCCGCAAGAACCGGAAGAACTTCGAGTCCCTGATCGGCGACGTCGAGACGAAGCTCTTCGGCCGCTTCGCCGACGACACCTGGTTCTACCCGGGCCACGGCAAGGACTCGACGCTGGGCGCCGAACGCCCGTCCCTGCCGGAGTGGCGAGCCCGCGGCTGGTAGCGGGCCTCAGGCCGGCTCGAACGGGTTGACGACCGCGACGCCGGTGCCCTCGACGTCCTTCACGTTGCGCGTGACGAGAGTCAGCCGGTGGACCTTGGCGGTGGCGGCCATCAGAGCGTCCACCGGTGGCGGAGGCTGCGGCACAGCCAGCAGGCGACCCCACTCCTCCGCGACGGCGACCGAGACGGGTAGTAACCGCTGCTCATATGTCTCGACGACCTGGTCGAGCCAGGAGTCGATCGCCGCAGCGCGGCCGGCGTCGCGCGGCCGTAACCGCTCGATGCCTTTCCGGATCTCGCCGATGACCATGACGCTGAGGTAGGCGACTTCGTCGGCGTTGTCGCGAAACCACGTGACCACTCGCCGGTCGGGCGCGCTCCTCCGCATCTCCGCCACGACGTTGGTGTCCAGCAGGAACGACACAGTCAGTCCGTCAGGTCGACGTCGCGCGACGGCTCGGTCGAGCGCTCGATGTCGAGCCCGTCATCCACCACCGGTCCCGACTGCAGGAAGCGCATGAAGCTGACCGTCTCGCCGCGCATGCGGCGGTAGTCAGCGATGTCGATGACCACCGCGACCTCTTCGCCGCGTTTGGTCACGATCTGCGGGCCACCGTTCTTGGCAGCCCTCAGCACCTCACTGAAGCGCTGCTTCACCTCTTGCACCTGCCACATCATGAGGCACCCCCTGTCTAGACTGACTAGACAGGTAAACGATACCGCACCGCAGATGACTGACGCCGATACAACTGTGAACGCTCTCCGGCCTTGCCGCATGACCAACTAAAGCGATAGGAAAAGGGGGTGACAACGGTACAGCTTCCGGCGGCCGCTCCCCCGGTCGCCGGGCAGCCGGCGAACGCGCCGATCAAGAAAGACAAGCGCCGCATCCTGCTCCGCCTGCTCTCCCTGGTGGTGCTCTACGCCATCTGGGAGATCGCGGCGCGGGTGACGCGCAACCCGACCTTCATCCCCTCTCCCGGCGCGGTCTGGCATCAGCTGATCCAGACGTCCACCACCCACGACGGCATCCGCGGCTACAGCGGGCACCTGCTGATCGAGCACCTCGGCGTGAGCCTGCGCCGGATCCTCATCGGCTCCGCGATCGGCGTCGGCGCCGGTCTGGTGATCGGTGTGGTGCTCGGCACGGTCGCCTGGGTGCGCGTCGTGGCCGAGCCGGTCATCACGTTCATCCGGGCCCTGCCGCCGCTGGCGTACTTCAGCCTGTTCATCATCTGGTTCGGCATCGACGAGACGCCGAAGCTGTGGCTGCTGTCGATCGCCGCGATGCCACCCGTAGCAGTCGCCACCGCGGCCGCCGTCCACTCCGCACCCACCGGGCTGATCGAGGCGGCCCGCGCGCTCGGCGCCGGGCGCTGGGACGTGACCCGCGACGTCGTGCTGCCCAGCGCCCTGCCGGAGATCTTCACCGGCGTCCGGCTGGCGGTCGGCATCGCGTACTCCTCGGTGGTCGCCGCGGAGACCATCAACGGCGTACCCGGCATCGGCGGCATGGTCCGCGACGCCCAGCGCTACTCCCAGACCGACGTGGTCGTCCTCGGCCTTTTCGCCATCGGCCTGTCCGGCCTGCTCATCGACGCCCTGCTACGGGTTGCC
>NZ_JBFAZH010000505.1:0-5457 GCF_040681735.1 Actinoplanes sp. NPDC051633
GCGGCGCCGAGCCGGGCATGCGCGCGGGCGGTCGTGCGGTCGCGGGCCAGGCTGTGGGTGGTGGCGAGCCGGGCGCGCGCACCGGCGGTCGTGCGGTTGCAGGTCAAGCCATGGGCGGGCCTGTTGAGGGAGACGGCGGGCCGGGCTCTCGCACCGGTGGCCGCGCCGCTCCGAGCCGCGCAGCGGTGGAAGGCGCTGAGCCAGGCATTCGCACCGGTGGCCGAGCCATTGCTGGGCCGGCGGCGGGTGGCGCCGTCTTCGGCGGTGCGGCGGTGGGCGGCACTGCGGTTGGCGGGGCTGCCGTGGGTGGCGCTGCCCTGGGTGGCGCTCCTGCCGTTGGTCGGCGCGTGGCTTCGTCGCCCGGCTGGCCCGAAGTCGACCCGATCGGCCCGCGTCCGATGCACGGCGGCCGCCCCGCGCCACGCCCTCCCGGTGGTGGCGTGCCCGGCCAACGAAGTCGCGGCGCCGCCTCGGTGACGCCGCCTGTGTCACCGGGCTATCGCGCACTGCAAGAACCGGGCTTGCAGGGCGGCACCTATGGCGCTGCCCGCCCGCGCCCGCCCGCCACGGGTCCCAACAGGCCGGGCCACGCCGGAGCTTCCGAACCCGACCTGTCCGGCCGCCCCGGGGTAGCACGACTCCAGCCAGGACAACGGCCGGGCCACGGCGCGCGGCCCGGCGTGGCGGGCAGCTACGCCGTTCAATCCGACTTCCCCGCCGACTATGCCGAGCAGCCCAACGCCGCAGGCAACTACGCCGTTCAATCCGACTTCCCCGATGAATACGGCGAGCAAGCCGATATGTCGGGTGGCTTTGCCGCGGACTCCGGCGTGCCCGGCGGCTACGCCGCAGACTTCGACGCCGCGGACGGCTACGCCGAGGATTTCGACACCGCGGGCGGCTATGCCACGGAGTTCGGTCAAGCGGGCGGTCACGCCGTGGCCGACCGAGCCGGCGGCTATGCCACGCAGGCCGATTCGTCTGGCACCTATGCCGCGCAGGCCGATGCTTCCGGCACCTATGCCGCGCGGGCCGATTCGTCTGGCACCTACGCCGCGCAGGCCGATGCTTCCGGCACCTATGCCGCGCGGGCCGATGCTTCCGGGACCTATGCCGCGCGGCCCGAACTGCCCGGCGCCTTTGACGACAGCGGCGAAGTCGTTCCCGCGCGGCCGGCTTCGGGTCTCTATGGCGACCAGGGCGGCCGCCGCCGGGCCGACGTCACCGCTGTGGACCTCGGCTACACCGGTCGCCGCTCCCGGCCGGACCCCGAGGCACACGACGACGAGTTCCACGGGGACGAGTTCCACGGGAACGACAACTACTGGGAGGCCGGCTACGGCGCGGTGGATGCCGGCTACCCGGGCTGGGCCGAGGCCGACGAGCGCCACGGCGGGCGGTCATGGCGCGGCCGCGACGACACGGGCGGCTGGTAGCCGCCGCCGTTACTTGTCGATGTCGCCGACGACGAAGAACATCGACCCCAGAATCGCGATCAGGTCGGGAACCAGGCAGCCCGGGAGGAGGGTGGCCAGGGCCTGGACGTTCGCGTAGGACGCCGTGCGCAACTTGAGCCGCCACGGTGTCTTCTCGCCGCGGGACACCAGGTAGTAGCCGTTGATGCCGAGCGGGTTCTCCGTCCACGCGTACGTATGGCCCTCCGGCGCCTTCACCACCTTGGGCAGCCGCACGTTGACCGGCCCGCTGATCGTGTCCACCCTGTCCAGACACTGCGTCGCCAGGTCGAGCGACACGTAGACCTGATCCAGCAGCACCTCGAACCGCGAATGACAGTCACCGGCGGTCCGCGTCACGACCGGCACGTCGAGCTGGTCGTAGGCCAGATAGGGCTCATCCCGCCGCAGATCGATGTCGAGCCCGCTGGCCCGCGCGACCGGTCCCGAGGCGCCGTAGCCCGCCGCCTGCTCGGCCGTGAGAACGCCGACCCCGACCGTCCGGGACAGGAAGATCTCGTTCCTCCGGATGAGATTGTCCAGGTCGGGCATCCGCCGGCGAACTTCCCCGATCGCCTCCCGGGCCCGGCTCGTCCATCCGGCCGGCACCTCCTCCTTGAGCCCACCCACCCGGTTGAACATGTAGTGGATGCGCCCGCCGGACACCTCCTCCATCACCGCCTGGAGTGTCTCGCGCTCCCGGAACGCGTAGAACATCGGCGTGATCGCGCCGATCTCCAGCGGGTACGAGCCTAGGAACATCAGGTGGTTGAGCACCCGGTTGAGCTCGGCCAGCGCCATCCGCAGCCAGACCGCGCGCTCGGGCACCTCGATGCCCATCAGCCGCTCGACGGCGAGCACGACGCCCAGCTCGTTCGAGAAGGCCGACAGCCAGTCATGCCGGTTCGCCAGCACGATGATCTGCCGGTAGTCGCGCACCTCGAAGAGCTTCTCGGCACCGCGATGCATGTAGCCGACGATCGGCTCGCAGTCCACCACCCGCTCGCCGTCCAGCGTGAGCTTGAGGCGGAGCACGCCATGCGTGGACGGGTGTTGCGGCCCGATGTTCAGCACCATGTCGGCCGTGTCGAGGCCGGAGCCGGTGCCGACTGTCATCTCCCGCAGATCGCTCACCACAGCATCGTGCCACGCTCGCCGAGATCGATCGTGTGCAGCAGCCACCAGTGCCCGCCCAGCCCGGCCGGATCAAGCAACTCGGCCGCTGCCCCGGCCAGCGAGAGCCGGCGGAGATAACCGGTGGGATCGTCCCGAGCGAGCTCCAGCGACGGCCGGGCGCCGTCGACCCCGAGCGCCTTCAGCGCCTCCCTCTGCCGCCTGAGCGCGTACGAGCCACCGCCCGCGACCGCCACCGCGTCCATGGCCACATGCGCCGTGACGTCACAGCTCCCGTCCGGCACGGGCGAGATCTGCCGCCCGCCCCGGAACCCGGTCAATGTCCCGAAGAGCGGCCGGCCCTCGCGCAGATGCCCGTAGTCGACGGCCAGCGCGCCGCCACGCCGCACGCTCCCGACGGCGTCGGCCCAGGCCAGGTCCCGAGGCCAGCCGATCTCGATCCGGCGCCCGTCATCAGGCGCGTCCCCGTCCGGACAGGCAGGCCACCACCGGGCCGCCCACATGCGGTCGGCCGGGTCCATGGGTGCGCCCAGGCGTTCCTCGCCGGTTGCCGGATCGACCAGGATCTTGCGCTGCGTCTGGGCGTCCGCCACGTCCAGCGGCACGTTGTCCAGCCATTCGGTGGCCAGCAGCAGGCCGACAACCCCGTCGGGCACCTCGTGGCGCCACGCGACTCGCGGGTCGAGGCCCGTGGGCCGCGCGGCGAGGTCGACGCCGACCAGCCGGAACCGGTCGTCGAGCGCGCCACCGGCCTGCAGGGCAGTCAACAGCTCGCCCCGCCCGGCGCCGACGTCGACGATGTCGAAGGTCTTCGGCCGGCCGAGTGCCACGTCGATCCGCCGCACCAACTCGGCGACCGCTCCCGCGAACAACGGTGAGGCATGCACGCTGGTGCGAAAATGGCCGGCCGGCCCGTCGCTCCCGGAGACGAAGAAGCCGCCCGGACCGTACAGGGCCGTCTCCATCGCGGCGCGCCAGCCGACCGGGTGCATGCCGCAACAGTAGGCCGACGCCGAGGCGGACCCGCTGGAGTGATGCCCTGAAAGTGCCTGGTGGTGTTCTTCACAAGACTCGAACCGGACCGGTGAAACGCGGGCATAATGGCAGCGCATTTGTCGCGTCGCGCGAGAGCTGGATCCTGTTGACCACCGCGGCACCTCTCACCGTCGGGTTGATCGGCGCGGGCCGGGTCGGCGCCGTCGTGGGTGCCGCGCTGCATGCCGCCGGCCACCGCGTCGTGGCCACCACCGCGGGTTCCGCCGCGTCCCGGGACCGAGTCGCCAAACTGCTTCCGGACGCTGCCGTGCTTCCCGCCGACGAGGTCGCCGGCGCCGCCACCGGCCTGTTGCTGATCGCCGTCCCGGATGACGCTCTGCCGGGCGTGGTGCGAGGGCTCCGTGCCCGCGGAGCCGTCGCGCACACCTCCGGCGCACACGGTGCGGCGGTGCTGGGCGACGTCGACGGCCTCGCCCTGCACCCGGCCATGACCTTCACCGGCGAGGCCGCCGATCTGGAACGCCTGCCGGGCATCTCGTGGGGCGTCACCGCGGCCGATCGGGCGCTCGCCACCCGGCTGATCGCCGACCTGCGAGGGACTCCGGAGTGGATCGCGGAGGAGGCCCGTCCGCTCTATCACGCTGGACTTGCCCACGGCGCCAACCACCTGGTCACCCTCGTGAACGACGCGGCCGGCCTGCTGGCCGCCGCCGGCGTCGAGCGACCCGCGACGGTGCTGCGGCCGCTGCTCGAGGCCGCCCTCGACAACGCACTGCGGCTGGGCGATGCGGCCCTGACCGGTCCGGTCTCGCGCGGTGACGCGGGCACAGTGGACAAACACCTGAATCATCTCCCTGCAGAGTTCGCTCCGGCCTATCTCGCCCTCGCCCGCCGCACCGCCGACCGTGCGATCGCCGCCGGCCGCCTGCGCCTCGATGAAGCCGCACAGGTGCTGGAAGTGTTGGCCCGCACCGGCGAGGGAGCCCATGACAGCACGGGCTGATGCGGCGGCGCATCGTTCCGCGGTCTGTCATACCGGGGTTGGATGCAAGCGCGTTCGGGATGCGGCACAGTCCAATGCGGCCGGCGGATTCGTCGCGGGGGAGAGGGCAGTTGGATGACGGAGTTGATCTCTGACAAGGCGGGGCTGGACGCCGCCCGCAAGGCGATGCCGGGCACGGTCGCCGTGGTGATGACCATGGGCGCGCTGCACGACGGCCATCGCCAGCTGATGCGGGCCGCCCGCGCGCACGCCGACCGGCTGATCGTCACGATCTTCGTCAACCCGCTGCAGTTCGGGCCCAACGAGGATTTCGATCGCTATCCCCGCACCCTCGAGACGGATCTCGAGGTCTGCCGAGAGGAGCGGGCCGACGTCGTGTTCGCTCCAGGCGTCGAGGAGATGTATCCCGGCGGCCTGCCCGCCATCCGCGTCGACCCCGGTGAGCTGGGCACGATCTACGAGGGCGCCAGCCGGCCCGGGCACTTCACCGGCGTCCTCACCGTCGTGTGCAAGCTGTTGCAGCTCACCCGGGCGCACGTGACGTTCTTCGGTGAGAAGGACTTCCAGCAACTCGCCCTGGTCCGGCGCATGGTGCGTGACCTGGACATCCCGGTCGAGGTGCACGGCGTGCCGACGGTGCGCGAGCCTGACGGCCTGGCTCGATCGAGCCGCAACCGCTATCTCTCGCCAGACGAACGCACGGCCGCGCTGACCCTCTCGCGAGCGCTCCGGGCGGGTGCGGCGCAGTCCACGGCCGAGGCCGCGCTGTCCGCGGCCGATGAGGTGGTTGCCCGGGGCGCGGGGGGGGGGGGCGACAACCAGGGCCGCACCCGCCCACAGCGCGGGGCCGCGCCGGGGGGCGGCCCCGCG
>NZ_JBFAZH010000506.1:0-5456 GCF_040681735.1 Actinoplanes sp. NPDC051633
CTCGGGCTGGACGACTGGAACGCTGCCCTCACGGTGAACCTGACCAGCGCGTACCTCACGTGTCACCACACCCTGCCGCACATGCTTGGCGCCGAAGACCGCCAGCACCGGGCCGACCAGCATCACGATCAGCGCGAGCACCGGCAGCGCCACCGCCCAGTCGCCGCCCGCCGCACGCCCGGCCCAGCGCAACAGCTGGTGCGCCACCACGCCGCACGCGCCGCCCAGGAAGCCGAACGCGGCGAACATCGCCGAGGTGACCCCGCTCAGCGGGCGGGGCGGCGGCTGGTAGCGGGACGTCGCGGCGGCGTCCTCGAGGTATTCGTGGGCGGCGCGGTCGCGCTGGCGGGGCACGGTCGCGTCCGGCGGGGTACGCCCGAAGCGCTCCGCCCGCGGGTGGTCGGCCACGAAGGTCGCCCACAGCCCGCGCACCTCGGCGTCGATCTGCTCGCGTTCCCGGTACGCCGCCTCGACCGCCTGCTCGGCCGCGCGCACGTCCTCGTCCGCCGCGCGCACCTTCTCGTCGGCGGCGGCCACCCTCTCGTCATGCCAGGTGACGGCCTCGGCACGGTCGGCGGCGGCCGCGGCGTCCAGACCGGCCAGCCGGCGCAGCAGTCCCCGGTATCCGGCCGTGTCGGGGCCGGGCAGCGGGGCGCTCACGACGGCCCGTACGGGATGATCACCTCGGCGCCGCGATGCACCGAGCGGTCGAAGTGCAGCGCCCGCCACGGCCGCGGATACCAGGGCGGCGCCCCGGTGCCCGGGAAGTACGGCGCCAGCTCACTGCCGTGCACGTCCAGCGCCACCCACGCCCCGATCGCATCGGTCCGCGACGCCTGCCCGCCCAGCGTGTCCCGCAGCAACCCCGCGCCCCGCCACCAGCCGAGCACGTGGATCCGCCGCTCCGGACCCTGGCGCAGGATCCGCCGCACACTGCCGCCGTGCGCCGGGGCGGCGTCCACCGCGTAGAGGAAGAGGAAGTGCGGCCGCTCGCCGGCCGCCTCCTCGGCCGCCGCCGCGGTGTCCTCCAGCAGCCAGTCCACGTCGGTGTGGTCGTAGAAGCCGGTGTCCGCCGGGTTCAGCTCGCCCCGCAGCGCCTCCACTGCGGCGCCCGCATCCGGGTCGAGACAGGCCACCGAGAAGCGGGCCGTGCCCGGGGCGAACTGGGCGGCCAGCGACCGCGCCGCCGTGCCCAGCACCGCGCAGGCCTCGTCGACCCGGGTGCCCAGCACCGCCAGGTTGCGGCCCGGGGCGCGGCGCAGCATGGTCCGCGCCGACCGGGCCGTCACGTCGATCGTCTCGCCCAGCAGCACCACCGGAGCGCCGTCGCTGTTGCGCGTCAGGCCCGCGAAGTCGGGGCTGTCGCTCAGCCGGGGGATCGCGTCGCCGTCGAAGAGCCGCGGCGCGGACAGGTCGGGCGGGCGATGCCGCCAGAGCCGGTGCTGCAGCTCGTTCCAGCTGGTCCGGTCGCCCGCGGCGGGCACCCGCACCACCCGGTTCGCCGGGTACGCCCCCGAGTCGGCGTTGACCACCGCGTGATACCGCGGCAGTGACTCGGCGGCGTGATTGGGCTCGGCCAGCACCCGCTTGGCGCGTGGCAGGGCGATCCGCAGCGAGAACTGGGCGACCAGCGCCGGCCGGCCCCACAGCGCCTCGATGCCGGACACGTCCTGGCTGGCCAGCACGAGGTGGATGCCCTGCGAGCGGCCCCGCCGGGCCAGGTCCTCGAGCAGGTTCACGGCCTCGCCGGCGACCGCGTCCCGGCCGGCCAGCAGCACCTGGAACTCGTCCACCACCGCGACGATCCGCGGCCAGTGCCCCTCCGGGTCGTCGGCGCGCAGCTCGGCCAGGTTGGTGACCTCGTGCTGCTTGGCGGCGTCGGCCCGGCGGCGCAGCTCGCCGCTGAGGAAGCGCAGCAGCGCCAGCCCGAACTCGCGGTCGGTGTTCACGTTGACGCCGACCAGGCGGACGTGCGGCAGCCAGCTCGGGTCGCGGCGGCCCGGGGCGAACCGCGCGAAGGACACGCCCTCCTTGAAGTCGAGCAGGTAGAACGCCAGCTCGGCAGGGGAGTAGCGGGCGGCGAGGCCACCCATCCACGCGTAGATCAGGTTGGTCTTGCCGGTGCCGGACGGGCCCGCGATCAGGGCGTGCGGCGGGTAGTCGCTGAGCGTCACCCGGACCTCGGTCCCCTGCGGACTGTCGCCCAGCGGCGCGGTCAGCCCGTACGCCGAACTCTCCTGCCACTCGACGGCCGGCAGGAGGCTGGCCAGCGCGACCGGCGCCGGCCCGGCGGCCACCTCGTCGGCGATCCGGCGGCTGGTCAGCGTCAGCACGCCGGCGGGCGGCCCCGGGTCGAGCACGATCGGCAGGTCCCCCGCGCCGCTGGTCCGGGTGCCGTCACCGGGCGCCGCCTCGATCACCTCGATGCCCGGGATCGGGCGCACGCCCAGACCCCGGATCACCAGGTGCACCCCGCATTGCGCGCCGGTCCGCAGCAGCCGTTCCAACTGCTCCCGCTCGTGCGCCGTGAACTTGCCGGGGCGCATCAGCACCGCCACCCGCCACGGCTCGGGCCGCCGCCCGGTGGCCGCGGCCAGCTCCCGCAGCGACGTATGCTCGCCGGCCAGCACGGTCTCGTTGATCCGGCGTACGTGCTCGACCAGCTCGTCGAGCAGCCCGGTGAGCCCGCTCGGCCCGACGAAGGTCAGCACCCCGGCGGTGGCCAGCGGCGCGAACCCGGCCAGCGCCCCGCCCAGGTGCTCGGGGTCGTAGCCGGTCATCCGGACCGTGCCCGGCGGTGCCGTGCCGAGTGCCCGCAGCAGCAGCGCGGCCACCACCTCGTCGCCGAGCCGGTCGTCCCCCCGGACCACCACGTGCCCGCGGTCGAGCAGCGGCACCAGCGCCGGCACCTCCAGGTCGGTCGGGCCGTCCCGGTCGCCGCCCGGCGACGGCAGCATCAGCCGGCCGATCCGCAGCTCGGGCGCCGACTCGCCGGGTCCGCCGGGGGTGGGCTGCCAGCGGTCCCAGGGGTCGCCCGCGGCCCCCGGCGCGCCGGTCTGCCCGGCCGCCGCGGCGGCTCCGGCCAGCGCGGCGAGGTCGTCGTGGTGGCGGAGGTCGATGTCGCGCAGCCGCTTGTCACGGGCCTGGGCGAGCTGCGCCTTCTGCCGTTCGGCGGCGGCCGCCACGCGCTCACGCCGTTCCATCGCGGCGGCGTGCCGGCGCTGGGCGGCGGCCACTGCCGCGTCGGCCGCGCCGAGCGCCTGTGCCAGCGCCGCCCGCAGGTCGATCACCTGCTGGTTCTTCTGATCAGGCATCGGCGGCGGCGCGGCGTGGCATCGGTTCGGGGGCCTGGGGGTCCAGCGTGGACGGGTCACGGCCGAGGCGGGCCAGCAGCACGCCGGCGAGCACGCTCGAGGTCACCGCGGAGTCCGCCGGGTGCGCAGACCCCTCGGGTACGCGAGCCCGGCACAGCCGCGCGAGGATCTGCTCCAGCACGGGGGCCGGGATGCCCGGCAGCAGCGACCGCACCCGGGCCGCCACCGCCGTCCGCAGCCGCCCGAGATCCTCCGGCCGCGGCTCGTGCCCCAGCAGGTCCCCGGACAGCCGCCGCAGGACCGGCGCGGCCGCCGCGGAGAGCGACAGCCCGGTCGTCGCGTCCACCTCGTGCAGGTCGTGGCCCAGCCGGGCCCGGTCGCCGGAGCGCACCCGGCCGGCCACCCGCCGCATCAGCTCGCCGGTGTCGATCCGGCGCCGCATCTCGGCGGCGACCGGTTTGCTGTCGATCTGGTCGGGGTGCGGCGGCGCCTCCCCGGTGAGCTGCTCCACCCGGCGCTGCCACCACGGGCCGAGCTTCTCCGGCGACGGCGGCTCCCGATCCGGCCGGTCGGGCCGGTCGTGCCGGTCGGCCGGTTTCGCCCCCCGCTCGTCGCCCTTCTGCTGCTGGTCCTCGCGCCCGGCCCGCCAGTCGCGGTCCGGCGCCTGTGCGCCCTCGGCGGACAGGCCGACGGCGGTCAGGTAGGCGGCGATCGCGTCCTGCGCCAGGCGCAGCGCCGCGGCGGCGTGCTCGGCGTGCTCGGTGGCGTTGCCGAGCTGCGGCACGCCCATCGGGTCGACCGAGGTCTGGCGCACCCAGTCGAGCAGCTCGGTGGCGCTGCGCAGTCGCTCCATGGCGGCGGTCACCAGGCCGGTGGGCAGCTCGTCGGAGGTCGCCCGTAGCTGGGCGCCGAGCTCCTGCAGCAGAGACATCTCGTTACAGCGTCGCCGTGTAGGTCTGCGCCTGCTCGACCGCCATCAGCGTCGCGCCGAGGCACTCCTCGAGCTGCTGGTCGGCCTGCGACAGGGAGGCGTGGGCCGCGCCGACGGCGTCGTTGGCGCTGCCGTCGAGGGCCGCGGCCAGGCTCTGCTGGGCCTCGCCGAGCTTCTCCCGCGCCGCCTGTATGGCCGCCTGGCCCTCGGTGACCTGCTGCAGCGCGGCGTCGACCGCCGCGCGCACCTCGGCGACGCTGGCCACTCGTGCAGCCTCCCGCGACTTGAGTACCCGAATACCTTCCGTCAGAGTATCGCCCGCCCTGAGCCCGGCGTACCGCCCCGTCCGATTCACTCAACAACACGGGCGCGCCCGCACCCCGCAGTGGTAGCCCACCCACGTGTTCGGGCCGTCCAAAGGTGGGTGGACTACCACTTTCAGCGGGGGAACGACTTTCAGCGGGGGATCGACGACGGGCCGCGGAGCTCGGCGCCCAGCTCGGTGACCCGGCGGCGGAGCTCCCGATCGGCGGTCACCACGATCACTCGGCGGTCGTCGTCCTGGCCGGCCACCAGGTCGACGATCGCGTCGTCGCCGGAGCCGGGCGCGCGCTCCACGCGTACCCCCTGGGCCGGGGGTATGTCCCTGGCCTTTCCCTCGACGACCATGACGATGTCGAGCGGGCCGGGAAGATCCGGGAGGCCCGATGACGTTATGTCAACCAGTCGGTCGCGGAGGCGGATGGCCGCCCCGGCGCGGTCGCGCCACCAGCCGTCGGGCACCGAGCCCACCACGTTGGCGGCGTCGACGACGAGCAGCGGCTGCATGAGATCAGCGTCTCACGAGGGCATTTCCGGCACGCGCGAGACGCTGTTGTTTGAGGAAGCAAATTTAGGAGTGACCAGAGTATGAGCGAGTGGGATGACCTGTTCGCACGCTTCCTCGGTGCGGCCGAGCCGCGTCGGGCAGCGCAGCGGATCGACATCACCAAGTACATGAGCAACGATGCCCGGGAGGTCCTCTCGGCCGCGGCGCGCCGTGCCGCGGAGACCGCCATCCCCGGGGTCCCGGTGGCCGATCTGGACACCGACCACCTGCTGTGGGCGGTCCTGCAGCTCGAGCCGATGCGCGCCCTCGTGCGCCGCGCCGGCGCCGACCCGGATGCCCTGCTGGCCGGTCTGCCGGGCCCTGGCGAGACCGGCGAGTTGCC
>NZ_JBFAZH010000507.1:0-5454 GCF_040681735.1 Actinoplanes sp. NPDC051633
GCAGGGTCGTCAGACCCGCCTTCAGCGGCGAATAGCCGAGCCCCACCTGCAGGTAGAGCGTGAAGACCAGGCCGGTGCCGATCAGCGCCGAGAAGAACACCAGACCCAGCACCAGCCCGCCGGTGAACGCCCGCTTGCGGAACAGGCTCGGCGTGACCAGCGGGTCGAGCCCGGCCCGCTCGCGCCGGCCCTCGAAGACCCCGAACAGCCCGAACACCACCACGCCGAGCGCCAGCATCACGAAGATCCAGACCGGCCAGTCGAGCTCGCGGCCCTGCACCAGCGGGAAGAGCAGGAGGAACCCGCCGATCGCGGCCAGCACCACACCGGCGAGATCCAGCCGGACAGGCCGGGCGGACTTGAACTCGGGCAGGAACCGGAGCGCCCCGACGATCGCGAAGAGGCCGAGCGGCAGGTTGATGAAGAAGATCATCCGCCAGCCGAGCCCGAAGTAGTCGGCGTCGACCAGCCAGCCGGCCAGGATCGGGCCGCCGACCGCACCGAGCCCCATCACCGGGCCGAACGCCCCGAAGGCCTTGGGCTGCTCCTCCGCCGGGAACATCTGCCGGATCATGCCGAGCCCCTGCGGCAGCATGATCGCGCCGAACAGGCCCTGGATCGCGCGGGCGCCGATCAGCATGCCGGGGCTCCAGGACAGGGCGCAGAGCAGGGACGCGAGCGTGAAGCCGGCCGCGCCGACGATGAACATGCGGCGCCGGCCGTAGATGTCGCCGAGCCGCCCGCCGGTGAGCAGCCCGATGGCCATGGACAGGGTGTACGCGGCGCCGAGCCACTGGATCAGGCTGTACGACCCGCCGATCTCCGACCGGATCACCGGCCCGGCGATCGTGGTGACGAGCGAGTCGAGCAGGTCCATCACCTCGACGGCGAGGATCACGAAGAGCGCCACCCAGCGCCACCGGTACAGCGTTGGGGCCTTCTCGAGGAGCGCTTGCATCAGATCGGCCTTCCTGTCGAACAGTGTTCGTGTGCAACGAACATCGTTCTACAGACGAACACTGTTCGCGTCAAGTACATTGTTCGGTGATGACCGAGATAGACCTGCCCCGTCCCCCGTGGCGCCCGGCCGCGCCGCAGCGTGCCCGCGCCGCCCGGATCCCCCTGACCCGGGACCAGATCGTCCAGGCCGGACTGCGCATCGTCACCGCCGAGGGCATCGACGCGGTGAGCATGCGTCGGCTGGCGGCCGAGTTCGACACCGGACCGTCCAGCCTCTACGCCCACGTGGCGAACAAGGACGAGCTGCTGCAGCTGATGTTCGACGAGATCTGCCGGGAGGTGCCGATCCCGGAGATCGACCCCGAGCGGTGGCAGGAGCAGATCAAGCAGATCGCCCGGGACGGGTACGCCGCGATGGTGGGCCACGGCGACATCGCCCGGGCCGCGCTGGCCACGATCCCGGTGGGCCCGTACGCGTTACGGATCTCCGAGGCGATGCTCGCGATGATGGTCGCCGGCGGCATCTCACCGGAGACCGCCGGCTGGGCGCTGGACCGGCTGTTCCTGTACATCACGGCGGACGCTTACGAGGGCGCCATCTACGACGCCAAGTTCAAGTCGGCCGAGGACCTGCAGCGGCACTGGGACGAGTTCGGCGAGCAGCTGGCCCGGTACTACGAGGAACTGCCCGAGGACCGTTTCCCCAACCTGCGGAGACACGCCCGCTCCCTGATCGGGGGCGGGCGCGAGTCTCGGTTCGAGTTCGGGCTGGACATGCTGATCGACGGGATCACCAAACACCGGCGGTAAGCGGCGCGCGCAGCTCCCGCGCCTGCCGGGCGTACTGCCGCCGGCCGATCAGCCACCAGGCGAGCTTGGCCGGCAGCGGCAGGTTCCGGGTGATGTCCGCGGTTTCCTCGGGAGTCGCCTCCTCCAGCAGCGCGCCGAGGAAGAGCAGGAGCTTGTCCTTGGGCGTCTCGGCGGCGAAGCGCTCGTTCAGCGCGCCGTACTCGGCCACGGTCAGGTGCTCCTCGATCAGGGCGAGCAGGTGGTCCTCCTCGTCGGCCAGGTGCTCGGCCAGGGCCGACGCGTGCTCCTCCAGGGCCACCGCGATGCGCTCGCCGTCGGCGGAGGAGGCGGTGCGCTCCCACGACGGCAGCAGGTCGGTGACCGTGGCCAGGCCGTTCGCCACCCGCGAGTGCTGCTCCTCCATCCGCAGCACCAGCTCGGCCTCCAGGTCGACCCGGGCCAGCAGGAGCGGCCAGATCAGCTCGTCCTCGCCGGTGTGGTGGTGATGCAGTCCGAGCGCGTACCCGCGGAAGTGCTCGGCCACGCGGCGAGCGCGAGCGATGTCGCCGGGCCGGACCGCGCGGACCAGCCGCGGCATGAGGGCGCTCTCCCGGCGGAAGACGCGGTGGACGACGTACATGTCATGGGTGTCGGGGCGCTCCCGAACGGTCTGGTTCGTCATGGCAGCCAGCGTCGATGACCGGCTTTGCGGACGACTTGGCGCGCGCTTGGAGCACCGTATTCTCTCCCTCGTGGTGCGGTTGCGCGTGCTCGGCCCGATCGAGGCGGAGGTGGACGGACACCCGGTCGATCCGGGTGGCCCGCGTCAGCGTGCGGTGCTTGCGCTCCTGCTCGTCGGGCACGGCGAGGTGGTGTCGGTCGACCGGATGATCGAGCAGCTGTGGCGTGGCGAGCCTCCACCCCGGGCGATCGCGTCACTGCAGGCGTACGTGTCGAACCTGCGCCGGCTGCTGGAGCCGGCCCGGGCCCAGCGCACCCCGGCCACCCTGCTGGTCAGCCGCGCCCCGGGTTACGCGTTGCGGCTGCCGACCGAGGCGGTGGACGCGTGGCGTTTCGAGGAGCTGCTGCGCGAGGCGCAACGCCGCTCGGCCGACGAACCCGATCGGGCCCACGAGCTGGTCAGCGAGGGGCTGGCCCTGTGGCACGGTCCGGCCTACGCCGAGGTCGCCGACGAGGAGTGGGCCGCCGCGGAGGCGGCCCGGCTGGCCGAGCTGCGCGTGGTCGGGCGGGAGCTGGCGGTCGATCTCGCGGTCCGGCTGGGCCGCGCCGCCGAGGCGGTGCCCGCCGCCGAGCTGCTCACCCGCGAGCACCCGCTGCGCGAGGAGGGCTGGCGGCTGCTCGCCCTGTCGTTGTGGGCCACCGGGCGGCAGGCCGACGCCCTGGCCGCGCTGCGCAAGGCCCGCGGGACGCTCAACGACGAGCTGGGCCTGGATCCGGGACCGGCGCTGACCGCGCTCGAGGATGCGATCCTGCACCAGCGCACCGACGTGATCGCGGCGCCACCGCAGACCCGGGCGGCCCGCGCCGCCGAGGAGCAGGTGGACGGCGCGTTCGTGGGACGGCGGCCGGAGCTGGATCGGCTGGCCGAGCTGGCCGCCCGGGCACGGATCACCGGCGGCGTCGCTCTGCTCACCGGCGAAGCCGGCCTGGGCAAGTCCAGCCTGCTCACCCGGGTGCGCGGACAGCTCATCGCGGACGGCTGGACGGTCGCCGTCGGGCGCTGCCCGGAGACCGACGGCGCACCCTCGGCCTGGGCCTGGGTGGAGGCCCTGGGCCAGCTGGCCGAGCGGCACCCGCCGGCCGATGCCGAGGCGCTGGCGGCGCTGCTGCGGGCGACCGCACCGGCCGTCACCGACGCCGCGGCGGGCCGGTTCCGGCTGCACCGGGCGGTGCTGGACTGGCTGCGGACGGCCGCGCGCCGGGAGCCGCTCGCGGTGCTGCTGGACGACCTGCATCGGGCCGACGGCGAGACGCTGACGCTGCTCGAGCAGGCGGCGCGCGAGCTGGACGGCGTGCCGGTGCTGCTGATGGCGGCGTACCGGCCGGCGGACGGCGGGGAACGGCTCGACGAGGCGCTGGCGCAGCTCGCCCGCCGGGAGCCGGAGCGGGTCGCACTGACCGGTCTGGCGGCATCCGAGGTGGGGTCGCTCGTCGCCGCCGTGCACGGGCATCCGCTCGACGGCGAGACCGTGCGCGCGCTGGCCGACCGCACCGGCGGCAATCCGTTCTACGTGCGGGAGAGCGCCCGCCTGCTGCGCAGCGAGGGCGCCCTGGTGGCGCTGGCCGAGGTCCCCGAGGGCGTACGCGACGTGCTGCGACGCCGGCTGGCCCGGCTCCCCCAGCCGGCCGTGTCGGTGCTGCGCCTGGCCGCGGTCGTCGGCCGTGAGGCCGAGGTCGACGTGCTGCTCGCGGCGGCCGACGCGGACGAGGACACGGTGCTGGACGCTCTGGAGACCGGGGTGGTGGCCGGCCTGCTCGGCGAGCCGGGACCGGGCCGGATCCGGTTCGCGCACGCGCTGGTCCGCGACACCCTCTACGGAGACCTCACCCGGCTGCGCCGGTCGCGGATGCACGGCCGGGTGGCCGCCGTGATCCGCGAGCTGCACCCGGACGACCTGTCCGCCCTGGCCTACCACTATGCGTTGACCGCGGGCGCCGACGACCTGGCCGTCGACTACGGCATCCGCGCCGCCGAGCAGGCCGAGCGCCGATACGCCCACGACGCCGCGGTCGGGTTGTTGAAGAGAGCGCTGGACCGGCTGCCGGACACCGAGGACCGGGAGGATCGCCGCAGTGACCTGTTGGGCCGCCTCCTGCGCGCCCACCTCAGGTGCGGGGCGCTGACGGCGGCCCGGCAGACCCGGCAGCGCGCGCTCGACGCCGCCCGCGCGGCCGGCCGGGACGACCTGGTGATCGCCGCGTTCACCGCGTGGTCGGAGCCGACCCCCTGGCAGGCCCGTCAGTACGGCGTGGTGGATCAGCCGGTGGTCGACGCGCTGACGAGCCTGCTCAAGCGCACCGACCTGGACGCGGAAACCCGGATCCGCCTGCTCGACTCGCTGGTCGCCGAGCTGGCCGGCGAGGACGACCCGAGGATCCTCGCCGCCGCCGACGAGGCGATCGAGCTGGCGCGTGCGGCCGGCGACCCGCAGGTGCTGGCCTTCGCGCTGGCCACCGGGGTCAAGGCGACCCAGGTGGACGCGCTCACCGACCGGCGCCTGGAGCTGGCGGTCGAGCTGGCCCGGCTGGCCGAGGGGCTGGAGCTGCCCGCCTTCCACTGGTACGCGGTCTACGCCATCGCCGCGGCGGCCGGCGCCCGGGGCGACCTTCCCGAGCTTCATCGCCGCCTGGCCCAAGCGCAGGATCTCGCCCGCCGCTTCCGGATGATCGAGGCGGAGGCGATCCACAGCTTCGCCGACGCCCGGCTGCTGCACATCGCGGGGCGCCTCGACGAGTCCGAACAGGTCTACCTGGCGGCGGCGGACCGGCTCGGCCGGGCCGGGTCGGTGCACGCCGCCGGCTTCCTCGTCATCGCGCTCACCACGCTGCGGCTGGACCAGGGGCGGATCGCCGAGATGGAGCCGACGATGCGCGAGCTGATCAAGCAGTACCGCGATGCCGGTGACGCGCTGGCGCTCGCGCTGGCGGCACAGGGCAGGATCGCGGAGGCCCGGGCGGCACGGG
>NZ_JBFAZH010000508.1:0-5447 GCF_040681735.1 Actinoplanes sp. NPDC051633
CCGCAAGCACTAGAACAGGACGCCGCCGGGATTCCATTGGCCGGAGGTGCGGCCGGGGCGGTCGTGTACTCCTTCACCGGACCGTCGGCCTCGTCGGTCTCGTAGATGGGGCCGAAGAACGCCGCCTTGCCCTTGGTGACCTTGGTGAGCTGAACGCCACCGTAGCCCGAGTGGTCGTCGGCCGAGTACCGCAGGGGGACCAGGCCGGGGCCGCCGGTGAAGCCGTTCTTCTCGACCGCTTTGATGATGCTCTCGCGGGTCAGATCCTTGCCGGCCGACTGCAGCGACTGCACGAACAGGTAGGCGACCGACATGCCGTACACGATGTTGTTGTCGAACTCGGCGCCGCCGCCGTACTGGTCGTTGACCTTCTTGTAGAGCTGGATCCAGGGGTTGCTGTCGTCGCTGCTCAGCGGGAGGTAACCGGACGCGGTCAGCCCCTCGATCAGGAGCGGGGCGGACTTGCCCAGGTTCTTGGTCAGCGTGTTCGGGTCGGCGCCCACGTTCGACACGACGAACTGCGGCTTGAACGCCAGTTTGGCGGCGGTGCCCAGGGACAGCGCGGTGAAGCCCGGCACGGTGGCCAGCATGACGACCTCGCAGGCGGCCGCCTTGAGGGCGCCGATCTGCGGGGCTAGGTTCTGGTTGCTGGTCACGTAGTTCTGCTTGGCGGTGACCGGCGCGCCGAGCCCCTTCTCGAAGCCGAGCAGGCTGTCCCGGCCGAAGTCGTCGTCCTGGCCGAGGAAGCAGATCTTCTTCCCGGCGTAGGTGGTCTTGACGTGGGTGCCGAGGATCTTGCCCTCGACCGTGTAGTCCGGGTTGAACCCGAAGGTGCTCGGGTATTTCTCCGGCTGGTCCCAGCTGCGGCTGCCGGAGGCGACGAAGAGGTCGGGCACCCGGTTGGTCTTCAGGAAGTCGAGCACGCCGGTGTGGGTGGGCGTGCCGAGACCGTTCAGGATGGCGAAGACCTTGTCCTGCAGCACCAGCTCGCGGACCACCTGCTGGGTGGTCGCCGGGTTGTAGGTGTCGTCCTTGACCTTGTACGTGATCTTCCGGCCGTTGACGCCGCCGTTCGCGTTCACGTAGTCGAAGTACGCCTTGCTGGCCGGCGCGATCTTCGAATAGCCGGCCGAGGCGGGCCCGGTCAGCGGCATGTGGGTGCCGACCACGACCTCGGTGTCGGTCACACCCGGGGTGTCGCCACCGCCGCCGTTGGTGCCACCGCCGTCGTCACCGGAACAGGCCGATGCCGTGAGGAGTGTGAACGCGGCGAGGACGGCCAGCCCGCGCCTAGGGATACGCGTCATGTCAGGCCTTTCTGCTGTTTGTCTTGTCGGAGCGGAACTTGTTTCGCAGGGAGCGGCCGAGAGATGCGATGCCGCCGGGGAACGCGAGCATGACGACGATCAGCACCACGCCGAAGATGGCCAGCGGGAGGTTGCCCTCCAGCCGCTGCGCCAGCGCGGGCGAGACGGAGATCGACTCGGTGAGCGAGTGGGTGGACGCCGGGAGCAGCACGAGAAGCACCGCGCCCCACACTGCGCCGGACAGCCGGCCCAGCCCGCCGATGACGATGGCCATCACCAGGAACAGCGACAGCGTGATCGGGAACGCGCCCGGGCTGACGCTCTGCGCGAGCACGGCGAACAGCGCGCCGCCGAGGCCGGCGCACGCGGCACTGACCACAAAGGCCAGCACCTGGGTACGCGCGACGTTGACGCCGGCCAGCCGGGCCGCCGCCTCGTCGTCGCGCACCGCCCTGAGGTTGCGGCCGAACCGGCTGGTGATCAGGTTGGCCAGCAGCAGCATGGTGAGCAGCGCGCCGGTCCACGCGATCCACGCCTGCCACCGCTCGTACGGGAAGCTGTAACCCAGGGCCAGCGGCGGCGGGTCGACCGACACCGAGATGCCCTGGTCGCTGTTGAAGGTCTTGTCGAACGTGCTGGTGATCGCGGGCACTACCACGGCCACGGCGAGCGTGAGCCCGGCCAGGTACGGCCCGCGCAATCGCGCCGCCGCCAGCCCGACCACCGCGCCGACCACCGTGGTCAGCGCCACCCCGGCCACGATCGCCACCACGAGCGTCCACTGCCCCCGGCCGGCCAGCGCGTTCTGCACCAGCGCCAGCGTGTACGCCCCGACCGCCATCAGTGCACCGTGCCCGAGCGAGAGCTGCCCGTTGAGTCCGGTGAGGACGGTCAGCCCCGCGGTCACGCACACGTAGGCGCCGACGGTGGCCAGCTGGTAGTTGCGGAACGGCGGCAGGACGTAGCTCAGCGCCAGGATGACGACCGCCGCGACCAGGGCGATCGCGAGGTTTCGCAGCAGCGTCCGGCGGGCCTTCGTGCGGGTTCCGGCCGCGGTCGCGGTGCCGGCTCGTTCCTGGACCTCGGTCATGCCGCCCTCGCCTTCACCGAGCCGAACAGGCCGCCGGGCTTGCCGAGCAGCACGATCAGCAGGAGCGCGAGGATGGCGATCGGGGCGACCGTCGCGCCGAGGTAGCCGCTCACGTAGGACAGCAGCAGACCGACGATCATGCCGCCGATCACCGAGCCGACCGCGCTGTCCAGCCCGCCCACGACGGCCGCGGTGAAGGCCGAGATGAAGACGACGTCCATCGCGGTCGGGTGCAGCCCCAGCTCGGTCGGGATGACGAGCATGGCGGCCAGCGAGCCGACCGCCGCGGCCAGCGCCCAGCCCAGCGTCAGCATCCCGCTGACGTTCACGCCGAGCAGCCGGGACACGTCCGGCGCGAACGCCGAAGCGCGCATCCGCAGCCCCACCGCGGTCCGGGTGAACAGCAGCACGAGCAGGCCGACCACGGCGATCACCGAGACGAACACGAAGAGGTCGAAGCTGGAGAGCAGGGCGATGCCGCCCACGTCGAACGCGTCCCGGCTGAACGGTGTCTGCGCCGGGCGGTATTCGTTGCCGTAGGTCATGCCGAGCACCGCCTGGATCACCAGGACCAGCCCGAGAGCGACCACCACGCCGTTGAGCGGGGACGAGTGGTCGACGAACCGCATCACCACCCGCTCCACCGCGGCGCCCAGCACCAGCCCGCCGACCAGCGCCACCGCGAACCCGAGCCAGTACGACCCGGTCGCGTTGGCCACCGAGTAGCCGACGTAGGCGGTCGCCACCGCCATCGCGCCCTGGGCGAAGTTGACGATCCGGGCGGCGCGCCAGATCAGCACCAGGGCCAGTGCGAACGCCGCGTACACGGCGCCCCGGCTCAGCCCGTCGAAGGTGAGGAAGATGAAGCGGTCCATCCGGCCTCCTTTCCGAATCGTGTGTCTAGAAGCCCAGGTAGGCGTGACGAAGGTCGTCGTCGGTACGCAGCGTCTCGGCGCTGTTGCGGGTGACCACCCGGCCCAGCGACATCACGACGCCGGCGTCGGCGATGGACAGCGCGCTGCGCACGTTCTGCTCGACCAGCAGGACGGTCAGCCCGGTGCGGTCACGCAGGTCGCGCAGCAGCGCCATGATCTGTGCGATGACCTTGGGCGCGAGGCCCAGCGACGGCTCGTCGAGCAGCATCAGACGCGGCCGGCCGACCAGCGCCCGGCCGAGGGCGAGCATCTGCCGCTCGCCGCCGGAGAGCTGGTGCCCGGCGTGCCGCTTGCGGCGGGCCAGCGGCTCGAAGAGCTCGTACACCTCGTCGAGGGCCTTACGGGCGTCCGCCTTGTCGGAGCGCCACAGGCCGCCCAGCCGCAGGTTCTCGTCCACGGTCAGCTCGGTGACCACGCCGCGGCCCTCGGGCACGTGCGCGATGCCGCGGCGCACCATGTGTTCCACCTTGATCGCGCGCAGGTCGGCGCCGTCGTAGACGATCTTGCCGGCGGTGGGCTTGACCAGGCCGGAGAGCGTACGCAACAGCGTCGTCTTGCCGGCGCCGTTGGCGCCCATCACCGCGACGATCTGACCCTGCTCGACGGTCAGCTCGATGTCGTGCAGCACCGGCGCGGCGCCGTAGCCCGCGGTCAGCCCTTCGACCTCCAGCAGCTTCGTCATCAGGCGGCCACCTCGCCCAGGTAGGCCTCGGTGACCGCCGCGTTGGTGCGGATCTCGGCGGGGGTGCCGAAGGCGACCGGCTTGCCGAAGTCGAGCACCAGGATCTCGTCGCAGATCGACATCACCAGATCCATGTGGTGCTCGACCAGCAGCACCGAGCAGTCCAGCTCCTCGATCAGCTCGGCCAGCTCGCGGATCTCCTCGGTGCCCAGGCCGCCGGCCGGCTCGTCGAGCAGCAGCAGGCGCGGCTCGGCGACCAGCGCGCGGGCCAGGGCGACCCGCTTGCGGACCGCGTAGGGCAGGCCGCCGGGAAGCACCTGCGCGTACTGGGCGACGCCGCACCGCTCGAGGGCGGCCATCGCGTCGTCGCGCAGCCGGCGCTCATCTCGATCGGAGCGCGGCAGGCCGAACAGCGCCGAGGCGAAGCCCGCCCGGGCCACGTGGTCGGTGCCGGTGAGCACGTTGTCCAGCACCGTCATGCCGGCGAACTGCCCCACGCCCTGCAGGGTGCGCGCGATGCCCAGCCGGGTCAGCCCGTGCGGCTTGGGGCGCAGCGGGCGGCCGTCGAGGGTGAGGGTGCCGGTGGTCGGCGGGACGAACCCGCACACCACGTTGAAGAGGGTGGTCTTGCCGGCCCCGTTGGGGCCGATCACGCCGACCGTACGGCCGGGCGGCACCTGCAACGACACGTTGTCGAGGGCCACGAGGCCGCCGAAGCGCACGCCGATGTGGTGCAGGGCCAGGCCCTTGTCGTCGCCATCTGAACTTTCCTGCGCCATCGGCACCTCGCCTGAAGAGGGCATGCATGCGTAGCGTCCATAGAGGACGACACGGGGTGGCCGAACTAATTACACAGGGAGTGTAATTTTCTGCCGATGGTTGTCAATGGGCCGGAAACATCTGCAGGTCACGAGATTGTTGCAACGCCGAAACGTCAGGCCACGCCAATCGGGCGGAACTGGACGCTCACGCGCGGACCGACCGGCCTCGCGGTCTTGGGGATCGCGTGCTCCCAGGTGCGCTGGCAGGAGCCACCCATCACGATCAGATCGCCGTGCCCTTGCGGCAACCGCAGCGTCTCGTGCCCGCCCGCGCGGGGCCGGAGCATCAGGTTGCGCGGGGAGCCGAAGGACACGATCGCGACCATCGTGTCGGTGGTGGCCGAGCGGCCCTGGGTGTCGCCGTGCCAGGCCACGCTGTCGCGGCCGTCGCGGTAGAGGCACATCCCGGCGGTCACGAACTCCTCGCCCAGCTCGTCGGCGTAGTGGCGGTTGAGCTCGGCCCTCGCGGCGATCAGCGCGGGGTGCGGAAGGGTCTCCTGGCCGCCGTACCAGCGCAGCAGCCGGGGAGTATCGACCACGTTGTCATACATCTGGCGGCGCTCGGCCCGCCAGTCGACCTCGTGCAGCAGCGTCTCGAAAACGGTGTCGGAG
>NZ_JBFAZH010000509.1:0-5442 GCF_040681735.1 Actinoplanes sp. NPDC051633
CAGTAGGACTGCACCTGCGGTATCCGGCCGAGCGGCGCCGGCACGACCATGCTGACGCCGGATGCGCCGGGCAGGCGTTGCCGGTTGACGTTCGCGGTGGTGGCCGCGAACTCGGACGCCTCGAGCTCGCCCTGTGCGCCGAGCGCCGCCGCCAGGTCGGCCAGGAAACCGGTGTAGCGGCGCAGCTCGGCGGCCACCAGCGTGGACACCAGCGATGTCTGCTGGCTGAGCGCCCGGTGGACCCGTTCCCGGTCGGCGTGGCGCAGTGCCGCGGTGGCCAGCATCGTTCCACTCAGTCCCAGCGTGATCACACACACCAGCAGCCACGCCGATCGGCGGCTTCGCGATGACGAAGCGGCGTCCGTCGGCGTGACCTTGCCCGCGCGCCCACGCACGTTTGCGACGTTACGCCCGCCGCCTGCTCGCACGGGGCGTTTCCGGCAAGCCCGGCTTCGGTCCGAGGCGGCGATCCGAGCGCGGCCGCGTCATTCCACTGTCGACACCCGGACGCCGTTCTCGAAAGCCGTGATGACCGCGTCGGCGAGAGTCAGCGCCCGCCGTCCCGCACTCATCGGTACCGGCGGCGGTCCGCCGGCTCGCAACGCGGCGAGCAAGTCGTCGACGTGCCGGTCGAAGGTGGCGTGGAAGCTGCGGTCGGTGTCGTTGAAGTACCCGGCCTGCCAGACCTGGGCGGTCTCGTCCCCGGCACGCTGGAAGCTGTATCGGCGCACGGTGTCGTTGATCAGGATGCGACCGGCGCTGCCGTTGAGCTCGACCTGATGGGTGTCCTGGTAGGCGTAGGACGAGTCGTACGAGCCGACCAGGCTGCCGACCGCGCCGTTGACGAACCGGGCCCCGACGACGAGCGTCGACCAGCCGTGTCCGCTCGGCTCGGCGAGCTGCGCCACGACCGATTCGATCGGGCCGCACAGGTGCTCCAGCAGGTCCAGCCCGTGACACTGGGTCTCGATGAGGTTGGCGTGCGGATGCCGGCTGGTGCCGGGCTCACCACCGAAGCGCCAGGTGGCGAAGGTGAGCCGACCCAGATCACCGCGTTCGACGGCGGCCGCCGCGAGGCGGACGGGTTTGGCGTACCGGTGATTGAAGTTGATCCCGACGAACAGGTCGTGCCGGACCGCTTCCGCCACCAGCGTCTCGGCCTCGTCCGCCTTGAACACCAGGGGTTTCTCCAGCAACAGCGGCACTCCGGCCCGGATCAGCCGCAGCGTCGGCTCGTAGTGCCGCTCGTTCGGCAGGCAGACCGTGACCAGGTCGGGCCGGCTCCGTTCGAGCATCTCGTCGAGGTCGACGTAGGGCGCGGCGCCGAACTCGGCGGCTCGTGCGGCGGTCCGCGCCGGGTCGCGGCCGACGACGGCGACCAGGGAGGTGTCGGCCCGGCCGGCGAACAGTTCCGCGTGCTGACGGCCCCACCACTCGCCGGTGCCGACGACGGCGACCCGCACCGGCGCCGTATCCGGTGACACCCGGGGCCGCACGACCCCTGGCGCGTATCGTGCCGCAGCGTTCATCGCATCCTCCGGCGGGTGAGACGGGACTGGATCAGTACGACGACGACCAGGAACGTGCCGCTGACCACCTGCTGGTAGTAGGAGGACAGCGTGCCGACCTGGTTGATCAGGTTCTGGATCACCTTGAGCAGCAGCACGCCGGCGAGGGTTCCGCCGAGCGAGCCCGCGCCGCCGGTGAGCAACGTGCCGCCGATGACCACGGCGGCGATCGCCTCCAGCTCCCGGCCCTCGCCGATGGTGGGCAGGCCGGACTGGGTCTGCGCGGCGACGAGCACACCGGCGATGCCGGTGAGCAGCGCGCTCAGCACGTACACCAGAACTCGGACCCGGGCGACCGGCAGGCCCATCAGCTCGGCCGCCTCCTGGTTGTCGCCGATGGCGAACGCGGCCTGGCCGAACCGGGTCCGGTTGAGGACGATGACGCCGGCGGCGAAGACGATCAGCGCGATCCAGACCGGTGCGCTGAGCCCGAGCCAGCGTGCCTGGCCGAGCCGGGTGAGGGTGAGCTCGGCCGGAATGATGTACACCGTGTTGCCCTCGTCGGCGACGGCGAAGGCCAGGCCGCGGGCGAACAGCAGGGCGGCCAGCGTGACGATGAACGGGGCGATCCGTGCGCGGCCGATCAGCAGCCCGTTGACCAGGCCGATCAGACCGCAGACGGCCAGGGGCAGCAGCACCGCGGTGAGGGTGCCCCAGCGGGAGGCGTACGCGGTGAGCACCCCGCTGACCGCGAGCAGCGACCCGACCGACAGGTCGATCCCGCCGCTGAGGATGACGAACGTCATGCCCGTCGCGATGAGCAGCAGGTACGAGCTGTCCAGAGCGATGTTGCCCAGGTTGCGCCCGCTGGCGAAGCTGTCGCCGAAGACGAACGATCCGGCGACGAGCACCAGGACGAGCACGACGGGCGTGCCGGCGCGTTCGGGACGCCACCACAGTCGCCCGGTGACCATCTGCCGGCGGGTCTCCCGGGCGGTGGAACTCTCGACGGCCGTCATGCCCGGCTCCGTCCACGCTGGACGTAGACGGCGGCGGCGATGATGCATGCCTGGAGCATGCGGGCCGTCGAGTCCGGCAGATCCTGCTGGATCACGGTCGCGGTGATCAGCTGCATCAGCAGAGCTCCCATCAGCGTGCCGAGGATGCGGACGCGGCCGCCCGACAGCGGGGTGCCGCCGACGACGACGGCGGTGATGGCGCTGAGCTCGATCAGCAACCCGACGGAGGACGGATCGCTCGCGCTCTGCCGGGCTGTGCTGAGCACCCCGGCGGCAGCGGCCAGCAGTCCACTGATCACGTACACGGTGATCAGGGTGCGTTTGACCGGCAGGCCCGCCATGGTGGCCGCGGCGCGGTTGCCGCCGATCGCCAGCAGCCGGCGACCGAACGCCGCCCGGTGCACCGCGACCACCGCCGCACCGGTGACGACGAGCACCAGGAGCGCGCTGATCGGGATGCCCAGAACCGACTGGTTGCCCAGGGCGCCGAGGACCGGGTCGAACAGCTCGGTCAATCGGCCGTCGGCGAGCACCAGGGCCAGCCCCCGGCCGGCCACCAGCAGGCCGAGGGTGGCGATGATGGGCTGTATGCCGGCGAAGGCGACCAGCGAACCGTTGACCGCGCCGACGACGGCGCCGGCCAGGACGGCGATGACGATCGCCGGCCAGCTGCCGTATCCGATGTACAGCGGCAGCAGGGCGGCACTGATCGCCATGGTGGATCCGACCGACAGGTCGATGCCTTCCGACGCGATGACCAGGGCCATGCCGACGGCGACGATCGCCACCGGAGCGACCTGGACCAGTTGCAGCCGGAGGTTCGCCACGGTGGCGAAGTTCGGCGTGAAGGCCAGGTTGAACAGCAGGATCAGCCCGATCGCCAGATACACCCCACCCACCTGCAGGAGGCCGAGGATATCCGGGCGGTTCGACCGGACGGTGCTGACGTCGAGCATCAGGCGCCTCCCTCGTCCTGCGAGGCCTGCGCGATGGCGTGCATGATGTTGTCCTCGCCGACCTCGTCACCGCGCAGCGTGCCTACGACGGCGCCGTCACGCATCACGAGCACCCGGTCGGCGCCCTCGACGATCTCCTCGAGCTCGGAGGAGATGAGCAGCACGCCCAGGCCGAGCCCGGCGAGTTCGTCGATCAGCGCCTGGATCTCGGCCTTGGCGCCGACGTCGATCCCGCGGGTCGGCTCGTCCAGGATCAGCACCTTGGGTGACAGGCACAGCATCCGGGCCAGCAGGACCTTCTGCTGATTGCCGCCGGACAGCTCCCGGACCTTCTGATCGGGGCTGGACATCTTGATCCGCAGCCGCCTGACGAAGGTGGCCACGATCTCGTCCTGCCGGGTCCGGGAGAGGAGCCCGGCGGTGGTGAGCCTCGGCAGCGCGGCGAGGACAATGTTGTCGCGGACGGACAGTTCGCCGACGATCCCCTCGGCCGCACGGTCCTCGGGCACCATCCCGATGCCGCTGCGGATGGCGGCGGCCGGGTTCCAGTGCCGCGCGGAGGCGCCGTCGACCCGGACCGATCCGGCGTCCAGCGGATGCGCGCCGAAGATGGCCTCGGCGGTCTCGGTGCGGCCCGAGCCGAGCAGTCCCGCTAGGCCCACCACCTCGCCCGCGTGGACGTCGACATGGACGTCGTCCAGCAACGGCCGGCGGGTGAGTCCTTCGGCCTGCAGCACCCGTGGGCCGGTAGCGTCGCGCTGAACGTCGGTGAACGTGGTCGCGCCGTGCCGGCGGACCTCGTCGACGTCCCGGCCGAGCATCGTGGCGACCAGCCGCAGCCGGGTGGTGCCGGCGACCGGCCCGGTGTGCACCCGGTGGCCGTCCCGCAGGACGGTGACCCGGTCGCATATCCGGAAGACCTCGTCGAGCTTGTGCGTCACGTACAGCACCGCGACGTTCTGACGGCGCAGCAGGGCGACGACGTCGAGCAGCAGGTCCACCTCGCGGGGCTCCAGCGACGAGGTCGGCTCGTCCATGATCACCACGCGGGCGTCGGTGGAGATCGCCCGGGCGAGGGCGATCATCTGCTGTACGCCGAGACCCAGCTCACCGGCCCGGCGCCGGACGTCGACGGTGATGCCGTAGCGCAGCAGGACCTGCCTGGCGTCGCGGTGCATGCGGCGGAAGTCCACGAGACCGAGCCGGTTCACGGGCTCCCGGCCGAGGTACAGGTTGCCCGCGACACTGCGCATCGGCACCAGGTTGATCTCCTGGTAGATGGTGCTGATGCCGGCGGCCTGGGCCTCGCGGGGGCCGTTGAAGGCCGCCGGCTCGCCGAGGTAGCGGACCTCGCCACCGTCCGGCCGGTAGACCCCGGTGACCAGCTTGATCAGGGTGGACTTGCCGGCGCCGTTCTCGCCGATCAGTGCGTGCACCTCGCCGGGGTGCAGCTCGAGGGAGACGTCGGCGAGGGCACGGGCACCGGCGAACTGCTTGCTCACCGCGCGTACGTCGAGGACGGGTACGGTCATCGGAGCTCCGGGATGTCAGTACGCGTTGGCGAGGGGATGTCAGTACGCGTTGGCGAGCTCGGACCGGGCGTTGTCCTTGGTGTACTCCTTGTCGGAGATGATCGTCTTCTCGGCGACGCCCTTGCCGCTGTAGAAGTCCTCGAGCGCCTGGAAGGCGAGCGGCCCGAAGCGCGGGTTGCTCTCGATGACCCCGTCGATCCAGCCGTCGAGGATGCCCTGCACCGCGCCCTTGGTGCCGTCGATCGTGACGATCTTGACGTCACCGGCCTTCTTGTTGGCGCCCTTGAGCGCCGCGACCGCGCCGAGCGCCATCTCGTCGTTCTCGGCGTAGATGGCGGTGATCCCGGGGTTGGCCGAGATGAGTTGCTCGGTGACCTTCTGGCCCTTCTCCCGGGTGAAATCGCCGGTCTGCTCGGCGACGACCTTC
>NZ_JBFAZH010000510.1:0-5435 GCF_040681735.1 Actinoplanes sp. NPDC051633
CCGGCCGCTGAGCCTTCGGCAAGGGCGGAGAATCCGAGCCCCTCCGGGGCTAGGCCGGTGTCCCGGCCCGGTCGAGCTGGGCGACGAGGAGGTTTAACACCGCCGTCACGCTTCCGGAACGCACCGCGGCCCGGTTGCCCTCGATCTCGAGCCGCTCGGCGACCGCGCCGCCGGGCCCGGCGACGGCGACGAAGACCAGCCCGGGCGGCTTGCCGTCCTGCGGATCGGGCCCCGCAACGCCCGTCGTGGCCAGCCCCCAGTCGGCGCCGCACCGCTCTCGAGCGCCGCTCGCCAGGGCCAGGGCCACGTCGCGGTCCACCGCCCCGCGCTCGGCGAGCAGCTCCTCGGGCACGCCCGCCAGCGCATGCTTCAAGTCTGTCGCGTAGACCACCAGGCCTCCGCGGTAGACCGCGCTCACCCCAGGGATCTCGACGATCGTGCTGGCGACCTCGCCACCGGTCAGCGACTCGGCGGTGGCCAGCGTCTGGCGCCGCTCGACGAGCCGATGCACGGCCGCGGCGGCGCTCACCCCCGCCTCTTGCGTCACGGGAAAAGCCTATTCCCCGCGGCGAAGCCGGAATGCCTGCAAGACGTAATCCACGCCGGTAATCAAGGTCACGGCCAGGGCGGCGCCCATGATCCACGGCCCGACCGCGTCGGCCGGCGCCGGGACCGGCCACAGGTACCAGGCGATGGCGGCGATCTGCAGCGCGGTCTTCACCTTCCCGCCGCGGCTGGCCGGGATGATCCCGTACCGGATGACCCAGAACCGCAGCGCCGTCACACCCCACTCGCGCACCAGGATCAACACCGTCACCCACCAGGACAGCTGCCCGTACGCGGACAGCACCACCAGCGCCGCCCCGGTCAGCGCCTTGTCCGCGATCGGGTCGGCCACCTTCCCGAACGAGGTCACCATGTGGAACCGCCGGGCGATCCACCCGTCGACGAAGTCGGTGGCGGAGGCGAGGCAGAACGTCAGGCAGGCGATGATCCGCCAGCCCGACGACGTCATGTGGGATGCGACGACCGTGGCCAGAAAGACCGGTACCAGGACGATCCGGGCAGCGGTCAGCAGGTTCGCTGGGTTGAGGAGGGGTACGACGGCCGGGGCCGGCTCCTCAGCCACGATCCACCGGCGTCGCGATCAGGTCGACGCCCTCGGTGGCGGTGACCAGCGCCCGGACGAGGTCGCCCGGCTTCACGTCGAGATCGCCGACGAGGGAGACCGAGCCGTCGACCTCCGGCGCCTGGTGCTCCGCGCGCCCCTCGATCTCGCCGTCGGCGACCGTGTCCACCAGCACCTCGACGATCGAGCCGACCCGCTCCTCGGCCCGCTGCGTGCACAGCTCGTCGGCGAGTGCGCTGATCCGGTCGTACCTGCGCTGGACGGTGTCCGGGTGCACCTTGCCGGACATGCCGGCGGCCTCCGTGCCGTCCTCGTCGCTGTAGTCGAAGATGCCGATGGCGTCGAGCCGGGCCTCGCTCAGGAAGCGCTCGAGCTCGTCCACGTCGGCGCTGGTCTCGCCCGGGAAGCCGACGATGAAGTTACTCCGCGCGCCCGCCTCCGGCGACAGGTCGCGGGCCATGGCGAGCAGGTCGAGGAACTTCTCGGTCGAGCCGAACCGGCGCATCCGGCGCAGCACCGGCTCGCTGGAGTGCTGGAACGACAGGTCGAAGTAGGCGGCCACGCCCGGGGTGGAGGCGATCGCCTCGATCAGGCCGGGCCGGGTCTCGGCGGGCTGCAGGTAGCTCGCCCGCACGCGGACGATGCCGTCCACCGCCGCGAGCTGCGGCAGCAGCTTCTCCAGCGCGCGAGGGTCGCCGAGGTCCTTGCCGTACGACGTGCTGTTCTCACTCACCAGCACCAGCTCGCGTACGCCCCGGTGGGCCAGCCACTCGGCCTCGGCCAGCAGCTCCTGCGGGTCGCGGGAGACGAACGCGCCGCGGAACGCCGGGATGGCGCAGAAGGCGCAGCGCCGGTCGCAGCCGCTGGCCAGCTTGAGCGAGGCCACCGGGCTCTCGTCGAGTCGCCGCCGGAGGACGCGCCGCAGGTGGGCCGGGGTGTGCTCATCGACCGTGGCGTGACCCGGGATGACGACTGTGGAAGCCTGCCTCTGCACCGGCGTCAGCGGCAGCAACTCGCGCCGGTCGCGCGGCACGTGCGACTCGAACTGCTCGCCGGCCACCACCTTGTCCAGCCGGGCCGCGATGTCGGTGTAGTCGTCGAAGCCCAGGACCGCCTGCGCCTCCGGGAGCGAAGCGGCCAGCTCCCGGCCGTACCGCTCGGCCATGCACCCGGCCGCGACCACCTTCGCCCCGGTGTCGGCGGCGGCCAGCAGGGTCTCGATGGAGTCCTGTTTCGCCTTCTCCACGAAGCCGCAGGTGTTCACCACCACCACGTCGGCACCGTCGGCGTCCGTGCTGACCTGCCAGCCGCCCTCGTCCAGGCGCGCGGCCAGCTCCTCGGAATCGACCTCGTTGCGGGCGCAGCCGAGGGTCAGGAGGGCGACACGGCGGGGAGCGGGGTTGGCGGACACTCCTGAAAGGCTACCGGTCTAGTCGCCGACCCTGAGCTGCGCCAGGGTCTCTTCCAGCTCATCCGGCTTGACCAGCACCTCTCGGGCCTTCGAGCCCTCCGACGGCCCGACGATGCCGCGGGTCTCCATCAGGTCCATCAGGCGGCCCGCCTTGGCGAACCCGACCCGGAGCTTGCGCTGCAGCATCGAGGTCGATCCGAACTGCGACGACACGACCAGCTCGATCGCCTGGATGAGCACCTCCAGGTCCTCGCCGATGTCCTCGTCGATGTCCTTCTTCTTGCTCGCCGGCGCCTCGGTGACGTCCGGGCGGAACTCCGGCTCGCGCTGGTCCTTGCAGAACTTGACGACCGCGTGGATCTCCTTCTCGTCCACCCACGCACCCTGGATGCGAACCGGCTTGCTGGCGCCCATCGGCAGGAACAGGCCGTCGCCGCGGCCCAGCAGCTTCTCGGCGCCGGGCTGGTCGAGGATGACCCGCGAGTCGGCCAGCGAGCTGGTCGCGAAGGCCAGCCGGGACGGCACGTTGGCCTTGATCAGGCCGGTCACCACATCCACCGACGGCCGCTGGGTGGCCAGCACCAGGTGGATGCCGGCGGCGCGGGCGAGCTGGGTGATGCGGACGACCGAGTCCTCGACGTCGCGCGGGGCGACCATCATGAGGTCGGCCAGCTCGTCGACGATGACCAGGAGATATGGGTACGGCTTCATCACGCGCTCGCTGCCGGGCGGCGCGGTGATCTCGCCGCTGCGCACCTTGCGGTTGAAGTCGTCGATGTGCCGGACCCCGTTGGCGGCGAGGTCGTCATACCGCATGTCCATCTCGCGAACCACCCACTCGAGGGCGTCCGCCGCCTTCTTGGGGTTGGTCACGATCGGCGTCACCAGGTGCGGGATGCCTTCGTACGCGGTCATCTCCACCCGCTTGGGGTCGACCAGCAGCAGCCGCACCTCGTCGGGGGTGGCCCGGCTCAGGATCGACACCAGCAGCGAGTTGAGGCAGCTCGACTTGCCCGCGCCGGTCGCGCCCGCGATCAGGATGTGCGGCATCTTGGCGAGGTTGGCCACCACGAAGCCGCCCTCGATGTCCTTGCCGAGCGCGGCCACCATCGGGTGGTGGTCGGCGGTGGCGGCCCGCGAGCGCAGCACGTCGCCGAGCGAGACGTTCTCGGGGTCGGTGTTCGGGATCTCGACGCCGACCGCGCTCTTGCCCGGGATCGGCGAGAGGATGCGGACGTCCGGCGACTTCACCGCGTACGCGATGTTGCGGGAGAGCTGGGTGATCCGCTCGACCTTGACGCCCGGCCCGACCTCGACCTCGTATCGGGTGACCGTCGGGCCGCGGGTGAAGCCGACCACCTGCGCGTCGATGTTGAACTGGTCGAACACGCCGGTCAGCGCGTTCATCACCTCGTCGTTGGCCTTGCTGCGGGTCTTCGGCGTGCTGCCCTTGCCGAGCAGGTTGGGCGGCGGCAGGCGGTAGTCGCCCGGCAGCGACGAGATGTCGAGCTGCTCGGCGCGGGTCGGCAACGGCTCCGAGTGCTCCGGCGGGGGCGGCTGGGGCGGCGCCTTGCGGGCCTTGGGGAGCACGACGGTGTCGTGGACGATCTGGTCGTCCTCGGGCTCCCCGTCCTCGCCGAGACCGACGTCGGCGAGCGAACCCTGCCGCCGCCGGGCCGGCCGCCTGGTCCTGACCGGCTCCTCGTCGTCCTCCGGGGTCTCCTCCTCGTCGCCGAGCACCGGGGGCGGCGCCGGGCGGCGACCCATCAGAATGTCGACCAGCAGCATCAGGCGCTGGGGGATCTTGTTGATCGGCGTGGCGGTGATCACCAGCAGGCCGAAGATCAGGAGCAGGATCAGCAGGGGTACGGCCACCCAGGCGGTGACCGCCCGTTCGAGCATCGCGCCGACCGCGTACCCGATCAGCCCGCCGGACCGGTCCATCGCGACGTCGTCCACCGGCCGCTGGGCGATGTGCAGCAGGGCCGCGGTGGCGACGATGATCGCGGTCCAGCCGACCACCGACCGGCCACGGTGCTCGGGGTCGGCCGGTTTGCGCATCAGCCGGATCGCGCCGTAGAGCAGCAGCAGCGGCAGCAGCACCGACAGCCCGCCGAAGAACAGCCGGACCGCGTCGGCCAGCCGGGCGCCCACCGGCCCGGCGCTGCCCGCCCAGACCCCCACGGCGACCAGGATCGCCAGGCCCAGCATGAGCAGCCCGGCGCCGTCGCGGCGATGCTCGGGATCGATCTCCTTGGCGGTGGCGGCCTGCCGGCCCACGCCGCGGGCCACCCAGCCGACGCTGTGCGCGAGGCCCATCCACAGTGCGCCGACGCCGCGGCCGACCACCGAGGCGGCGCTCTGCCTGCGGACCGTGGTGCGGCGGGCGGGCGTGCGCTTGGCGGGAGTCTTACGAGCCTGGGCTTTCCGGGCAGGTGCCGCCGCGGCGCCGCGCGTCGTGGACGCGTTGCGGCGCCGGCTCGCCGGAGGAGTGCGGCCCGCCATGGTCCTCACCGTAACGGCGAGACGCTCGTCCATCCGTGCGGCGCACCGCACGGATGCGGATGAATCCCAGCCAACCGATCAGCACCACCGCGGCCGCGACGATCATCGCAGCTCGCTCGTGCCCGGCCGGGTAGAACACGCCCTCGACATAGTTGTGCAGGAAGCCGCCCGACTTGGGCGGCATCCCGGCACGGGCCCGGGCGCGGTCCTCGATCCAGGTCAATGGGCACACCAGGCTCGCCACCACCACGAGCACCAGCCAGGCGGCAGCCGCCAGCTGCCACCAGATCAGCCGCGGCCAGCGCCACGCGAGGAAGCCGCCGAGGATGCCGAAGGCGAGGAAGGCGTAGTGGGTCCCCGCGGCGACGTACGCGACGGCTCGGAACACAC
>NZ_JBFAZH010000511.1:0-5434 GCF_040681735.1 Actinoplanes sp. NPDC051633
TGTTTGCGCCCCCCGGGCGCGGGCGCGGGACGGCGGACCACCGCCACCGTCGAATAGGTCACGCCGTCGGTCGAGCGCTCGATCCGGATCGGCCTGCGGGCGCCGGCCGTCCAGGTCAGGCGCAGCAGGGTCAGCGACTCCACCGTGCCCAGGTCGACGACCATGCGGCCGGTCGGGCCCGGCCGCCAGGAGGTCGCCGGGTTGCCGTCCACCGCGCGGGCCGGAGCCGTCATGCCGGTCGGTATCGGCGACGTGGGGAACGTCGTTCGGCCGCGGGCCAGGTCTGCCGTCGGCGTCACCGGTCCACCCGGGACGGTCAGGGTCACGGATCTGCCCGCGGGGACGCGTACCCGGGAAGACCAGAGACCCGATCGCACAGCGATCGCCACGCGCCGCGACGCCGGGGCCGTGACGGTCACGTGGTGGGAGTCGGGCACGGTGAACCGGGTGCCCGGCGGCGCCTCGCCCACCACCTCGAAGCGCGGTGGCTCGACCCGCCCGGTGCCGGCCGGTTGGGTCACGGCCCACGCCAGGCCGTCCTCGCGGACCACCTGCACGCCCCGGTAGAGCCGGTGCGGCGAGGGGATCGTGACGGTCGCGCCGCTGATCGGGCCGGATGTCAGGTTGAAGATGCTCAGATAGCCGTCGGCGTCGCTGATCGACAGGCCGGGCGGGGTGTCCGGCATCCGCCGGCGGGCCCGGTCCCGGAGGCTGACCGCGCGGGCGTATCCCTCGATCAACGTGGGCGAGGCCTCGCCGGTGGCCGCGATCACGCTGGTCGCGGACACCGTGATCGGCCGGTCGGTGGCGTACGTGACCAGCCCGGCCCGGCCGTCGATGTCCACCCAGTTGCCGGAGATCTCGTGCGCCTGGGGCACCGCGACGACATCCGACCAGGTGGCCGCGTCGAGCGACGTCTGGATCACGTAGCGGACGGCGTACGCGGCCTCCCAGACCAGCCGCACCCCGGCGACCGTGACCGCCGAACCCAGATCGACCGCGAACCAGCTGTCCTGTCGCCCGCGCTGGTTGCGGTCCACCGCCCAGCGCGTCTCCGGGTTGCCGTCCGTCGCGTTGGCGGCCGGATAGCTCACGTCGGACGACGACGCCGCGGTCAGCGCGCCCTGAGCCAGATCGCCGCCGGCCTCGTCCAGCACGCTCATCGTCCACAGTGAATAGCCGTACTGGTTCGCCGCCTGCCGGCCCAGCACGCGCACGTAGCGGGCCGGTCGCGGCGCGAAGTGCAGCTCGTCGACGCCGCCGTCGCCCCCGCCACCCGCGCTGCCGTCCAGCGTGACCGAGCCGGCGGCGCCGGTGAACGTGCGCCGGCCGGTGAGGCCCGGCATGCCGGGCATGTCGAGGTTGAACAGGGACAGCACGCCCTCGTCGGTGCCGATGCCGGAGCTGGCGTAGACCACCGTGCCGGTCGGCAGCGTCGCGTACCCCGCGTACTGCTCCCCGAAGCTCAGCACCGTCGCGGTCGCGTCGACGCCGTCTCGCAATTCGGAGTACGCGGTGGTCCAGGCGTCGGACGGCACGCGGGTCGAGGCCGGCAGGAAGGCCGCGGCCCTGGTGTCGATCAGCCAGTTGTCGTGCCGCGGCTGCCACAGGAAGTTGACGAACCCGGCTTTCGTGACCGCCGCGGCGAACGCGTCGGCCGACTGGTGTGCGGTGAGCCCGACGTCCGCGCCGAAGTCCCGCGTGCCGGCGGCCCGGGCGAAGAACGCACCCGTCGGCACCACCGGACTCGTGCGGTTCGCGTGGAAGAGATACGCGATGGCCAGCTCGGCCCGCGCCTCCGGCTCGTACTTCTCCTCGCCGCTGAACTTCGCCAGCCGCCACGCCGGCTCGTACCGCAGATAGGGCTCCAGCCGATCGGCCAGATCGGCCTCGGCCCGCGCCGCGTCCCGATCCCCGACCACCTGCGCGAGGTACGCGAGCGGCAACACGTCCCGCCCGTAGAGGTGATAGCGGTCCGCCACCATCGGCATGACCGGCTCGCCGGCATCGGAGGCCAGCAGGCGCAGCGTGCGCCACAGCTGCGCGCCGTTCGGCTGGTGCAGCAGCACGTCCGGCACCGGCTTGCCGGCCGTGATGAAGTGGATCGCGGCCCGGCCCGCCGTCCGCCACAGCTCCGCCTGGTAGTGCGGGTTCACCGAGTCGTGGTTCTCGACCACGAATGTGTCGTGGATGTTGTGCGCCCGGCTGCGCTCCCGGACCAGCGCACCGTCCTGACGCGACAGATTGGCCCGATCCGCGGCCGGCAGTGCGCTCGCGTTCGCGGCCCAGAAGGTGAAGCGGTCCCGCAGCGCATCGTCATCGCGGCCCCACGCCAGCCCCGGCGCGATCGCCTGCGCGTAGACGCCCATCTCCTCGAGCTTGGTGTCGCCGATCCAGCCGCCGCGCGTTCCGGCCGGCGTCCACCCCGAGCTGAGCGGGTCGTCGCCGTAGGCCAGCCCGAACGCGTACGCGGCCTGGCCGGAGGCGATCTGGCTGACCTTGGTGCGGGTGCGGTCGTCGAGGTCGGTCCAGAGCAGCCGGGCGGCCAGGACGAAGTACAGCTCGAAGGTCGAGTCCCAGAAGAGCTGCCGGCCCCACTCGGACCCGCCGGTGAGCCGGTTGGTGCCGGCGAATCGCCCGATCGTGGCGAGCGTGCGCTCCCGCAACGTGTCCTTGCCGACCCCGGCCAGCGCGGCGTCGTAGTCGGCCATCCGCAGCAGCACGGCGTTGCCCAGCACGCCGGCGAAGCGGAAGTCCGAGGACCGGTAGGCCCCGATCGCCGGATCCCACTGCTGCTCCATCCACCGCGTGTGCAGGTGCAGCACCCGCCGGTAGACGTCAGCGACCGGGTCGTGCCGGGTCGCGACGGGGAGCCGCGGCGCCGGGAGCGCGAGCACGCCGCCCAGCGCCAGCACCTGCCGGCGGGACAGCGGCACCATCGAACCTCCACGCGAACCGGACGAACGTGCCGACAATCAATACCTTCTCCACCCTGTCCCTGCCAAATGCCGTTTGGGTAACGGCTCAGATCGGGCCGGCCGTCTCCGGCTCGCGTGCCGTGTGCTCGATGATCGCGCCGGCCACGCGGTCGGGTAGTCCGGGGGAGAACAGCACGTGGCCCATGTCCGGCATCGGCATCAGGCGGGCGCCGGGGATCGCCGCGGCGAGGGCGCTCGCATGGGCCGGCGGGAAGATCGGGTCGTCGGCCGCCGCCAGGACCAAGGTCGGCGCCTCGATCGCCGACAGCGGCGGCGGGTCGACCTCGATCGAGGCGAGCCGACGGTGGTTCGCGCCCTTCGTCCAGTCGCGGGCCCGCGCGAAATGCCTGGTCGCCACGGCTCGCGCCGCGTCCTCGTCGAACGGTGCGTCCCCGTTCAGGATCCGGTAGATCACCACGTCCGCCTCGACCCGCTCGGCCGCGGTCGCCCGTGGCAGGTCGCCGGCCGCGCCGATCGCCTCGAGGAACGACTCGGCCGGGCCGGGCAGGTCGTCCCCGCCGTGCACCGATGAGGTCGCGAACAGCGTGAGCGTCCGTACGCGAGCCGGCTGCGCCGCCGCCAGCCACTGCGCGATCATCCCGCCCATCGACGCGCCGACGATGTGCGCGGACGCCAGACCGTGACCATCGAGCACCGCCAGCGCGTCGGCCACCAGGTCGGCCAGCGAATACGGGTCGGCGTCGAAGTCCACGGTCGTCGACTCGCCGGTGTCCCGGTGGTCGTAGCGGATCACCTGCAACCCGCCCTCGACCAGCCGGGACACCAGCGCGTCCGGCCAACCGATGCCCTGCGCCTCCGACCCGTTGATGAGCAGCACCGCCGGGTCGGCCGCGTCGCCGGAACGCTCGGTCCACAGCCGGATCTCGCCGGCGGAAACAATCATGCCGACGAAGTTAGGCGATCAGCCGGAACAGGGTGAGCCAGTTTTCCGGCCACACCATCCCGACCGGGACGTCCTCGGAGAGGCGGTTCGCCCGGAATGCCGACGCGACCCGCCGCCGGCCGTAGCGCCGGGACAGGGACGCGGCCAGCGAGCCGCCCACGCCGGTGAAGCCGCAGTCCACGAACGACCGGTATGCCGCCAGGTCGGCGGGTGCGACCAGCGGGATGTCCCGGTGGGCCAGCCGCAGCACTCCGCCGTCGACCCTCGGCACCGGCCGGAACGCCGTCCGGGGGATGCGGCCGGCCAGCTCCCACTCGTGTGTCGGCCACGTCTCGATGGTGAGCCGCGACCAGCGCCCGTAGTCGCCGGTGCGCTTGCGGGCGTACTCGAGCTGGGTCACCAGGGTCGCCTCCAGGAGAGATGGCGCGTCGAGGCACCAGCGCACCACCGGGGCGGTGAGTGCATAGGGGATGTTCCCGACCACGGCGAAGGGCGCGGGCGGCGGCGACGCGCGTAGGAAGTCCGCGACCCGGACCTCCAGGCGTGGGTGGGCGGGCAGCGCGGCGGCATGCGCGGGATCCACCTCGAAGGCGACCACCCGGCCGGCCCGGGCGAGCAGCAACGACGTCAGCCGGCCGCGGCCCGCGCCCACCTCGTACACGAGGTCGTCGGGTTTCAGGCAGGCGGCGTCGACGACCGTGCGCAGGGCAGCGGAAGAGGAAAGGAAGTTCTGACCGTAGGCGCGACGGGCGCGAGCATGCGCACGCCGCGGTGAAGAGGGCGCCATGACCGTGGTCCTGTCCGCCGTCGAGTGACGGCATGAACGGAAAAGGACACGTGGGCCCTGCCCGACGAACCGGGTGTCAGGCCAGGGCCGGACGCCCGTCGCGGAGACGGATCGAGGCGAGCGGTCCCCGCGCGGGCGCCCAGGCGCCGGCGAGGAGAGCGTGCGTCGTGAACATTCGGCGACCGTACAAAACCGGCGCCGTCGCGTACACCGAATTAACGCCAAATGAGGTCGCGTATGCTTGTGCCGGGTCGTGACTGGCGTGTTCGGATGGGTCAACCATCGTGGAGCGGCCCCGTCGAGGGACGACTGCCGCGCGCCTGGGCCTTTCTTTCGTGATAGGGAGGTCCGATGAACGCCGAGTCTCAAGCATTTCGCTCCGCTCTCGATGTCGTCCGCCAGGTCGAGCCCCGCATCGCCGACGCGATCGCCAAGGAGCTGACCGACCAGCGCGAGTCGCTCAAGCTGATCGCCAGCGAGAACTACGCGTCGCCGGCCGTGCTGCTCGCGATGGGCAACTGGCTCAGCGACAAGTACGCCGAGGGCACGATCGGCCGCCGCTTCTACGCCGGCTGCCAGAACGTGGACACCGTCGAGTCCGTGGCGGTCGAGCACGCCACCGCCCTCTTCGGCTCGCCGTACGCATACGTCCAGCCGCACTCCGGCATCGACGCCAACCTGGTCGCGTACTGGGCGATCCTGGCCGACCGGGTCGAGGCACCGACGCTCAAGCGCCTCGAGAAGCGGCAGGTCAACGACCTCACC
>NZ_JBFAZH010000512.1:0-5421 GCF_040681735.1 Actinoplanes sp. NPDC051633
GGGTGGGCCGGGCGGGCAGGATCAGCGGCAGCGTGCCGTGCCGGTTGGTGGCGAGGAACGCCGCGAAACACATCCGCAGTCGGTGCCGCACCGTCAGGCACCAGAACGCCGACAGCACCGCGCGGCGGGTCCGACCGTACGCGGCCGGGGCACCGACGATCGCGGCGAGGATGAGCAGCGACAGCCACACCGGGGTGGCGAACATCAGCCAGGTCCACCCGTACACCAGGAACGTGGCGAGCAGAATCTCCGGCAGCCAGTGCCAGATCATCCGCAGCACCGGCCACGCGATGATCAGCAGAGCCACCACGGCTGCTGCGACCAAGCCGGCCAGGGCGCCGAGCAGGCCGCCCAGGATCGGGTGCATGTAGTGCGCGGCGACGGTAGCGCCGGGCAGCGCGACGACCGCATAGGTGACCCAGAACGCGACGATGGCCTTACGTCGCTGGTTGAGACGTGTCGGGGCCTCGATGACCGTGACGGTCTGCCCCTTGCCGGATGTGCCGAACAGGTTCCGGCCACTAGACTTGGACACGACGATTCCTCCCCCTCGTGGGGCTAGGGATTGCGAATGAACAGGTGCGGGGCCGCTCATGGACGCCAATCTCTGGCGGCCCCGCGTCCTGCGGCGGGTCGTTGGCTACAGGAGCCAGTACGGATAAGGGATCAGGCGGCCTGCGCGACCGCCGGGACGGACACTGCGCCGGAAACCACGTCCAGGCCCGAAGCCTTGAACGCGACACCGTTACGCGTCTTGCCGTTCTGCTCCGAGACCCACGGCAGCGCCTCGAGATCCAGCGGCACGACCTGGTCGCCATCCTCGGCGGCCGGCCGATCCGCGGACACGATCGTGACATTGAGCTGACCGGACCACTTCCGTCCGATCGCACGGCCACGACCGAACATCGGCGCAGTCCACATCGGCAGACCGGTCTCCCGGTCCAGCTTCTGCGTACCGGTCTTCTCATCGATCTTCGGCATGATGTCGTCCGCCATCTCGAAGATGACGTTGGCGGTGTCCAGCATCAGACGAGGCTGAGTGCTGATCCGGTTCTGCGGCATGACTGGCTCCTTAGTTACGCCCGAAGGGGCGTCCATGGCTGCGATCCCATATCGCAACACTGTTGCGCAACACGGTAGCGATTGTTGGCTATGTTGCGCAACGGCGTTGCGATACTCTTTTGTGGTGCCTGATCCTCGTGACACACTTCGAGCAGCGGCGTCGCGGTATCGCGACACGGCGGCCGATCACGAGAAGGCCAGGTTGGCGGCTATCGAGGCCGTCTTGTCGGCGCTGAAGGCTGGCATCGCGCCGACGGAAGTTGAGCGCTTGTCCCCGTTTACCGGGGCATACGTACGGCGCTTGGCCCGAGAGAACGGGATTCCACCCGCAGCGCCCGGCCCCAAGGGCCACTGACCGAGGCGGTCACCTCCGTTTCTGGACTTGCTGTCGTCTTCCGTCTTCAAGTAGACGCGGACGAGCACAGATCGACCATGAACTGAGGACGTACCGGTACCGCACTGCGACTGCACTGCGGCGGATGACATCGAAGTACAGCTCTACACTCCGACAGGGATCACTCATTGTGGGGGGAGAAGTGCTGGTCGTAACGACGTGGCGGGGTGAGACCGCGTCCACACTCCGCATCGCGCTCCGTATGTCCTGCGATGAGTTCGCTGACCATCTGGGCGTTTCATCGAGAGGCGTCTCGAAGTGGGAGGCTAACCCGGAGGGTGAGCTAGCGCTCAAGACTCAGCAGCTGCTGGACACCGCACTCAAGCTCGCGAGCGACGAGGTCCGGGCCCGGTTCGCGCAGCTTCGAACCGAGGCGGCCGTCAACGACTCGGAGCGCAAGACGAAGCCAACGTTCCACTTGCCGCGCGTCCATCCCATACGCCCAGCTCCCGAGTTGGTTGCGTCGCTCGGCGAAGGGCTCCATCATCACTACACGGCAGACAACCTGATAGGTCCCCGTACCTTGCTGCCTGTGATGGAAGCCCAAGCCCACACCATTGAGTCGCTGACGCGCGATGCAAGCGGCCACCTCCTCACCGACCTCCTACAGGTAGGTGCTGGGTACGCCGAGTTCGCCGGTTGGCTAGCGCAGGACTCCGGTAGTTCTACGATCGCGACGAACTGGTATCGGCTCGCGCTGGAATGGGCCGAGGCGGCTGGCGACGATCGGATGGCAGGCTTCGTGTTGATGCGTCGCTCGGTACAGGCCATCGGCGCCCGACAGGGCTCCCACGCCGCACACCTCGCCCAGGCGGCGCAACGAGGCGACGGGCCAACAACGGCCCGCGTACGAGCCATCGCCGCCCAGACCGAGGCCGTAGGCCATGCCGTAAGTGGCGCCACTTCTGACGCCGACCGCGCACTTGAACTGGCGGAACGTCTCGTGACCGAAAGCTCAGAGGCGGAGCCTCAAATGGGGGACCCGTCGATCGGTCGCTACTGCGACCTCGGGACTTACCTCCAGATCACACGTGCAAAGGTTTACCTCGAACTCGGTCGAGGCGACCAGGCCGTAGACGCCTTTACCAAGGTGTTGGCGTTGCTGCCGCCGGAGTACCACCGAGACCGCGGTCAGTACCTCGGACGGCTGGCGCATGCCTATGCGTTGGCCGGCGGACCGACCGAAGCCTGCGCAGCCGCAGAAGAGGCCTTGGCGATTGCCGCAACGACCGGCTCCTCTCGTACCATCAGGGACCTACGGAACCTGCTACGTCACCTGGAACCGTGGAGCACGACTGAGCCAGTCATGAAGCTCCGCAACTTACTTGCGGGCCCGATCTGACGGAGGTATCCGCCGCGTGTTCGCGCTAGCCACAGACGGAGCGCCTGGTCGTCCGAACGAGGACTTCGTTGTTGCCACGCCAGACATTGCGGTCGTGGTCGATGGGGCCGGCATTCCGTTCGGCGGCTGCCACCACGGCGTTGCCTGGTACGCCCAGCAGCTCGGCGTCCGAACGTTGTCCGCGCTGATCGATAGTCCTGGCATCGAGCTAATCGAGGGCCTTGCCTCGGGCATTGCCGTTGTCGCCAGCCTTCATGCGGAAACCTGCGATCTCAGCAATCCTGGAACGCCCTGCGCCGCCGTCGGCATTCTCAGGGTAGGTTCCAAGCGCGTCGACACCCTCGCTCTTTCAGACGTCAGCATCATCGTAGATCTCGACTCCGGTCTTGAGGTGACCTGCGATCTCTCGATCGAGGAGATCAGCGGAACCGAGCCGGACGCCGTCGCCGGATGGGCATTCGGGTCAGAAGGTCACCGGGCAGCTTTGGCAGAGCTGATCGCCAAGCAGACGGCAACGCGTAACCGTCCGGACGGATGGTGGGTGGCAGCGGCCGATCCCAACGCGGCACAGCACGCCCGCGTGAACAGCTACCCACGTTCGGCATTGCGACGAGCCAGCGCCTTCACTGACGGAGCAACCCGTCCCGTGGACCAGATGAGCTGCTACGACTGGCCAGCGTACCTGGATCTTCTCGACAAAATTGGGCCGGCCGCCTTGATCGACCACGTCCGGACCATCGAACTCGCTGATCCGGACGGTGAGCGATACCCGCGAACGAAGCTGCACGACGACGCGACGGTAGCGCAGTTCCACAGGGTCTCGTTCTCGTAGCGATGTGGTCCAAAGCATGATCGGCTTAGCCCGGCGCCAGTTCTCGTCTCAGTACGCCTGTAACATGTCGGCCTCTAATGCAGTGAGACTTCGGGTCGAAAGATCAACTAAGGCCAATGGCACGTCTCCGAACGGCCGGTAGTCGAACTGTCGCGTGCGGTGCAGCATTTGCTATGACCATGATCGACAATCGTCGTCCGTGTCAGTCATAAATTCGCGAAGTTAAGATGATCGGATGAGGCCTTCTCGGTCGGCCCGTGACAAGCTCTGACGGCTCACGGCCGGGCATCGGAGAGAGGCGCCAAGGTGGACCGCCCAACTAAGGCATCATTAATATTCGGCATCCTCGGCGTTCTGGTTGGATTACTAGGCATCGTTTATGGCACAACCGTAAATCATTCACATGTCAGCCCTTCGGCTAAGGTTACACCTCTGTCGTCGGAGGGCGATCGGTTCGCACCAACGGTAGGCGCGGGTGAACACAGAACGCCTCAACCCGCAGACTCACGTACATATTCTCGGCCGTCCACTGGTTCGACAAGCACGCACTCAACGGCGCCGCGCGCGAGTGCTGAGCAATCCAGATTCCTTAACGAAGTCGCTGCCGATCGGGAAGCTCTTTACAGCGGAACTGCTAGCGCCCGATTATTCCGTGAAGCCGAGCCGAACAGAGCCTTTCCACTAGAGCTTAGGGTTTGCGCCCCAGCAGTCCCGGACTGCGCGATCGCTGAATCCTACGGCCCTCAGGTTGCCGGCAAAGCAGGGGATCGAACTTTTGCCGCCGGCTCGGGCCCTATTCCCGCTCCGGAGGGCGCGAATCGACCTCTCGGGGAAGTTCAGGTTGGCGGCCGAGTTCGAGCCTCCCTTACCAGTTATGATTCGGCCGTCGAGATAAAAGGTCAGTCCGACAACGTCCAGCTTATAGTCTCGTCGGGAGACGTTGGGCATTGGTACTGGTCCGTGAAAGCGACGAAGCCTGGCCACTACACCTTACGCCTCACAATCACGCCTCTACGCGGAGACACCAACGAACCGCTCAACCCTCCTACCGATTTCAGGATTGCAATAACCGCGAAGGACACCTTCGAGAGCGGTAGCACGCGAGTGGGCTCCTATCTAGGCAGTTTTCTCACCAGTGTTGGAGGCATATTCGCCAGCCTTCTCACTGCCGTGGTTGGATACTTGGTGTATCGAAACGCTCGAGGTTCGGGCAATTCATCATCGAGCCAGCATGCTGTCACCCCGGAGAACCCGGCTTCGACGCAACAAATCCGCTCAGCAGTTCCCAGGGGCAGAAGGACATCGCCACGTGCCAAGAAGAGATAGGCGAGCATAGGAACGCGATGCCGGTACGAACGCGGCAGAGGCTTACCTGCTCGTTCGGATCTGTGAGAAGTTTCTGTACGGGTTCAAGCGGCCTGCTCCGCAGGCCGTCGCGCCGCCCAGCAGGGCCGGGCCGGAGGCCCGCCGCACGGGGTCCACGCCCGGGCGCTTCGCTGGGCGTGGACCCGGCGGTTCCAGCCCGGCGGCAGGCGCGAACATGAAGAAGCCCCGGACCGCCGAATTGGCCGGCATGCGTCGGAGGCTTGGTCGTCGTAGGTGTCGGCGGCGTTCGCCTCCGGCGGGGTCTCTGATCTCGGGGATGGGTGGCGCCATCCCGGCGGCCTTCGTCCAGGCGGAGCCGAGCAGACAGGGCCCGCCTGGCCAAGGTCGGTCAGACGTAGGGTGCTCCACCTTGGCCAGGCAGGCCCTGTCCGCTCCACGGTGTGTGGACGAAGGCCGACGGGATGG
>NZ_JBFAZH010000513.1:0-5413 GCF_040681735.1 Actinoplanes sp. NPDC051633
ACCTCGCTCGCGATGTGCGGATGGTGCCCGGGGTACGCGGCGCCCGTGCCGCCTTGTGCAGATCCTTCGACGCCTCAGCGATGCGGTCGTGGATCTCCAGCCACACCTCGGGGTCGACCCAGAGCTCGGCGTCGGTCATCAGCTTCTTCCCGGACCATTCCGCGAGCGCCGTGCGGCGGATCAGCTCGTTGGCGGTCGCGAGGTAGAGCGCACGGCTCTCCGCTCCGGTCGGCTTACCGTGGCGCTCGCGATCGGGGTCGTGGCGGTAGCGCTTGGCGATGCCACCCCGGATGCGCTCCTCGCCGGCCGGGACGATCAGGCCGGCGGCCAACAGGGTGCGCAGGTGATAGCTGGCGTTCGCGTGGGTCAGGTCCAGCTCGCGAGCCACCTCGGCGGCGGTCATCGGGGCCCCGGTCAGCAGAGACAGGATCCGCAGCCGGATCGGGTGGGCCATCGCTCGCAACGCGGCCGTCGCGCCCTTATCTCCCAAAGACATGTTGGGGAGTATGGCACAGCCCAACACTTGTTGGGGAGTGGCAAAATGCGCGGAGCGCTAAGTAAGTCGGTAGGGTTACTGGCGAGTAGGACTAACGCTCATCCCGAAAGGTCCACGATGACTGATTTCACTCCCGAGACGCTCGCCGGTCTCGGTCCGAAAGAGTTCGCGCAGCTGGTCAAGTCGACCCCGGATGCGAAGATCGCCGAGGTCATGGGCGGCGAGCACCGCGGCAAGATCCTGGACGAGATCTTCGACCGGATGCCGACGCTGTTCCGCGCCGACCGCGCCGGCGCCACCAAGGCGGTGATCCACTGGATCATCACGGGTGGGCCGGGCGGCTCCAGCGACACGTACGAGACGGTGATCGAGGACGGCGCCTGCACCGTCACCAACCAGCCGGCCCGGGACCCGAAGCTGGCCATGACCATGGACCCGGTGACCTTCCTCAAGGTCGTCTCCGGCGACGGCAACCCGATGATGATGTTCATGACCGGCAAGATCAAGGCGAAGGGCGACCTCGGCCTGGCCGCTCAGGTGGCCAAGCTCTTCGACATCCCGAAGGCCTGACGGTCGCCCGTCACACCGAGATCTCTCCCTGGGCGGCGCGCAGCGCGATGTCCGTGCGGTGGTGCGCGCCGTCCAGGGTGATGCCGTCGACCAGGGCGTAAGCGGCGGAGCGCGCGGCCGACAGGTCGGCGCCCGTGGCCGTCACGCTCAGCACCCGGCCGCCCGACGAGACGAGGGCGCCGTCGTCGCGGCGTCGGGTGCCGGCGTGGATCACTCCGGGGCGGTCGGCGCCCGTGATCACGTCGCCGGTTCTCGGCGTACCCGGGTAGTTGTGGCTCGCCACCACGACCGTGACCGCCGCGCCCGGCTTCCACTCCAGCGGCGCGTGCGCCGCCAGCGCGTCCGTCGCCGCGGCGTGCAGCAGACCGCCCAGCGGCGTGGCCAGCAGCGCCAGCACCACCTGGGTCTCCGGGTCGCCGAAGCGGGCGTTGAACTCGATCACCTTCGGCCCGGCGGGGGTCAGCGCCAGCCCGACGTAGAGCAAGCCGGCGAACGGCGTGCCGCGGCGACGCATCTCGGCCAGCGTCGGCTCCACGGTCTCCCGCATCACCCGCATCACCAGGTCGTCCGGCGCCCAGAGCACCGGGGCGTACGCGCCCATCCCGCCCGTGTTCGGCCCCTGGTCGCCGTCGCCCACCCGCTTGAAATCCTGCGCCGGCATCAGCGGCAGCGCGGCCGTCCCGTCGGTCACCACGAACAGCGACACCTCGGGCCCGGGCAGGAACTCCTCGACGACCACGCGGCCGCAGTCGCGCGCATGGGCCAGCGCGGCCTCCGGGGAATCGGTCACCACCACGCCCTTGCCGGCCGCCAGACCGTCGTTCTTCACCACATGGGGTGGCCCGAAGTCGTCCAGCGCCGCCCGCACCTCGGACTCCGACGAGCATGCCCGGTAGCGCGCGGTCGGCACGCCGGCCGCGGCCATCACGTCCTTGGCGAACTCCTTGGACCCCTCGAGCCGGGCGGCCGCCGCGGACGGGCCGAAGCAGGCGATGCCCTTCGCGCGCACGGCGTCGGCAACGCCCGCGACCAGCGGCGCCTCCGGTCCGACGACGACCAGATCCACGGCCAGCTCGACGGCGAGCGCCGCCACGGCGGCGGGATCGGCGGCGTCGACCGGCGCGAGCGTCGCCACCGAGGCGATGCCGGGGTTGCCCGGGGCCACGAAGAGATCGGTGACGGAGGGATCTGCGGCCAGGCCGAGGGCCAGGGCGTGTTCGCGCCCGCCGGAGCCAATCAGGAGTACGCGCACGACTGGGATGCTACCGACGCCCGATCCGGCGGACGGCGAGGAGGACCCCGGGAAAGACCGGTGCACCCGGACGACCGAGAAGTAGCAGCGCGAAGAGCGTAAACTTCGGCAGTACCCGGGCACCCCCGCGTACGCAGATCGGTAATGAGCGCGCGCGACGGAAGGCTTCATCAGTGCCAGTGATCGTGTTGGTCGGCGCCCAGTGGGGCGACGAGGGCAAGGGCAAGGCCACCGACCTGCTGGGCGACCGCCTCGACTACGTCGTCAAGTTCAACGGCGGCAACAACGCCGGCCACACCGTGGTGATCAACGGCGAGAAGTACGCGCTGCACCTGCTGCCCAGCGGCATCCTCACCCCAGGGGTGACCCCGGTGATCGGCAACGGCGTGGTGGTCGACCTGTCCGTGCTGTTCGACGAGATCGAGCTCCTCGAGGCTCGCGGCCACGACACGTCCCGCCTGCGGATCAGCGCCAACGCGCACGTCATCGCGTCGTACAACCGCTCGCTCGACAAGGTCTCCGAGCGCTACCTCGGCGCGCGCCGGATCGGCACCACCGGCCGCGGCATCGGCCCGACCTACGCGGACAAGATGAACCGGCTCGGCGTCCGCATCCAGGACCTGTTCGACGAGTCGATCCTGCGGCAGAAGGTGGAGGCGGCCCTCTCCTTCAAGAACCAGGTGCTCACCAAGATCTACAACCGTTCGGCGATCAAGCCCGAAGAGGTGATCACCGAGCTGCTGTCCTACGTCGACCGGTTGCGCCCGATGGTCGCCGACACCGCGCTCGAGCTGTCCCAGGCCATCGACGAGGGCAAGACGATCCTCTGCGAGGCGGGCCAGGCCACGCTGCTGGACGTGGACCACGGCACGTACCCGTTCGTGACCAGCTCGAACGCGACTTCCGGCGGCGCCTGCACCGGCTCCGGCATCCCGCCGACCCGCATCGACCGGGTGGTCGCCGTGCTCAAGGCGTTCACCAGCCGGGTCGGCGAGGGCCCGTTCCCGACCGAGCTGCACGACAAGTTCGGCGACTACCTGCGCGAGGTGGGCCAGGAGTACGGCACCACGACCGGCCGCCCGCGCCGGATCGGCTGGCTCGACCTGGTCATGGGCCGGTACGCGCAGCGCATCAACGGCGTCACCGACTTCGCCCTCACCAAGATCGACAACTACGACGAGCTGGACGAGATCCCGGTCTGCGTGGCGTACGAGGTGAACGGCGTCCGGCACGACGAGATGCCGATCAGCCAGAGCGACTTCCACCACGCCGTGCCGATCTACGAGACGCTGCCCGGCTGGAAGCAGGACATCACCGGCTGCCGGCGCTTCGACGACCTGCCCAAGGATGCGCAGCGCTTCATCGAGTTCGTCGAGGCGCGGATCGGCGCGCGGATCTCCATCGTGGGCGTGGGGCCGGGCCGCGAGGCGGTCATCGAGCGCCACAAGGTGGTCTGAGCGGCATGTACGACGTCGTGGTGCTCAGCCTGGCCGAGGGCGGCGGCGGTTGCGGTGACGCCTGTTCGGGGTGTCAGTCGGCCTGCTCACCTCGTACCCCCGTGCTGGTTCTTGCAGACGCCCTGCGTGACCGGAACGCCCGCGTCGAGTCCGTCGTCGCGTCCTCGGACGCGGAGATCGACGCGGTGCTCGAGCGGTTCGACGGCGACCCGCGTCCCGACGGTCTGACATGGCCCGAGGTCCACGGCAAGCACCGGCTGGTCGTCGCCGCGGCCACCGATGGGCAGTTGCGCGCCGTCGTGCGACGGCTCGTCCGGAGGTACGCTCCGCCGCCCAGCAAGCGCCCCGCCGACCTGGCGGCCGACCGCACGGTGCCCGACCTGCCGCCGCTGGCCGTGCTGCCGCTCGACCCCGCGGCCACCGGCGATCTGGCCGCTCAGCTCGGCCTGCCGCGCACCCCGCGGGAGGTCGCCGACGCGGTCCTGGACGGCACCGTCCGCCGCCTCGACCTGCTGCGCAACGACGGCGGCTCGGTCACCATCGACGGCGCGCTGGTCGGCGGCTCGGACGACGACGGCCGGGCGGTGCCGTGGCGCGGGCGCATCGAAGTGGACGATGCGGTGCTCTCCGACGGCACCGACCGCATCATCGCCTGCGCGATCGGCAACGCGAGCGGCTACGCCACGGTGGACGGTCTGCCACTGCTCGCCGACGGCGATCCCACCGACGGCCGGATCGAGGTCGCGGTGGCGATTCCGGCGGTGAAGCGCGGCCGGTTCCGGACACCTCGGGTCCGCGTCGAGGTGCGGCGCGCCCGCGGACGGGCCGTTTCAGTCCTGCCGCGCGACGGTGAGCTGCAGTTTCTCGACGACGGCGTGGCCGGCTCGACGACCCGGAAGCGATCCTGGTGGATCGAGCCGGGCGCATGGGCGGTGTACGCACCACGACCGCCTGTGCGAGGCTGAACAAGCGCTCATGTAGTGAAGTAGGACGGGGAGGAAGCCTCAGTGGAGGACGAGAACGCCGACCGCGTCTACGTCCCGGGCACCAACGCCACGCCGCCGCCGGACCGGGATGTGGAGCCGTTCTGGCCGCCCGAGGAGCTGGAGGCTCCGGTGCACGGCGGCCGGCCGGTCCCGCACGATGCACCACCACCGCATCCGGTCGCCTCGGGCCATGCCGCGGTGCCGCCGCACCTTCCGCCGGAGACGACGGTGGTCCCGCCTCCGCCGCCGCCCATCCCGGTCAAGCCGCCCGTCCAGCCGGTCAAGCCGCCCATCCAGCCCGTCCAGCCGCCGGTGCAGCAGTCCGGTCCGCCGCCGGTGCAGCCGAAGCCGGTCTCGGCGGAGGAGCCGCCGGCGCGGCCGGTGTCCGACGTCGCGCCTGATTCGCCGTGGGCGCAGCCGCCGCAGCGTCCGACGCCGCCGGTCGACAAGCCTCCGACCCGCGCCACCGCGAGCGTGCCGCCGCAGCAGCCTGGCCCCCGGCAACAGTCGGCACCGCCCCAGCCGGGACCACCGCAGCCGGGACCACCGCAGCCGGTTCCGCAGCCAGGGCCTCCGCAGCCAGGACCCCCGCAACCCGGGCCACCGCAGCCAGGGCCTCCCCAGCCCGGGCCACGGCAGCAGTCGGCGCCTC
>NZ_JBFAZH010000514.1:0-5400 GCF_040681735.1 Actinoplanes sp. NPDC051633
GCTCGAGGTCACCGCGGTGCAGTCGATCGCCGGGGTGCTGCCGCCGCACGGCCGGCTGGTGCGCCGCCCGCCGTTCCAGGCGCCGCACCACAGCGCCAGCACGGCGGCGCTGATCGGCGGCGGCTCGGGGCTGGCCCGGCCGGGCGCGCTGTCGCTGGCCCACCGCGGGGTGCTCTTCCTGGACGAGGCCGCCGAGCTCGCCACCGCCACCCTCCAGGCGCTGCGCCAGCCGCTGGAGAGCGGCCGGGTGGTGCTCGCCCGCGCCAAGGGAAGTACGGAATACCCGGCTCGCGTCCAGCTCATCCTCGCGTCCAACCCGTGCCCGTGCGCCCAGCCCGCCGGCGACCAGCACTGCACGTGCACGCCGCACATTCGCCGCCGCTACCTGAGCCGGCTCTCCGGTCCCCTGCTCGACCGCGTCGACATCCAGATCTCGCTGCGCCCGCTGACCGCCGCGCAGCTGATGACCGAGGCCGGCCCGGCCGAGCCGTCCGCCGTGGTCGCCGAGCGGGTGGCCAAGGCGCGGGCGGCCGCGGCGGCGCGCTGGGCGGCGGACGGCTGGCGGGTCAACGCCGAGGTGCCCGGCCCGCAACTGCGCCGCCCGCCCTGGTTGCTACCGCCGTACGACACCGCGGCGCTGCGCGCCGGGATGGACCGCGGGCTGCTCTCCGCCCGCGGCTTCGACCGGGTGCTGCGGCTCGCCTGGACCATCGCCGATCTCGACGGCAAGACCCGGCCCGACCGCGCCGACGTGGACGAGGCCGCCCAACTGCGAATGGGAGACACCCATGATGATCATCGCCGGTGACCCGGCACCGCCGGTCCCGCCGGACCCCGCCGAGGACCGGGCCGCCCGGGTCGCGCTCACCTGGCTCGCCGAGCCCGGCAACCGCACTGTCTGGTCGATGGTGCAGCAGATCGGTGCGCCGGCCGCGCTGGAGCTGGTGCTGCGCGGGGAGGTCACCGACCCCGGGCTGCGGGCCTCGGTGCTGTCGCGCAACGAGGACGGCGAGGCGCAACGGCTGGCGGAGGTCGCGCTGAGCCAGGCGGAACGGCTGGGCGCCCGGATCGTGGTGCCGTCCGATCCGGAGTGGCCGATGCGGGTGAACGCGCTGGCCACGCTCGAGGTCAGGGCGCCGGGACGGGTCAACCGCGACGTGCGGCCGCCGTTGTGCGTGTGGGTGCGCGGCGGCTGGGAGCTGAGTGAGGCGTTGGACCGGTCGGTGGCGGTGGTGGGCGCGCGGGCGGCCACCGGGTACGGCGCGCACGCCACGACGGAGATCGCGTACGGGCTGGCCGAGCAGGGGTGGACGGTGGTGTCCGGCGGCGCCTTCGGGATCGACGCGGCGGCACACCGGGCGGCGCTGGCAGCCGGTGGGCGCACGATCGCCGTGCTGGCCAGCGGGGTGGACAACCCGTACCCCAGTGGGAACGCCTCGATGTTCGAGCGGATCGCCGAGACCGGGCTGCTGATCAGCGAGTGGCCGCCCGGGACGGAGCCGCTGCGGCATCGCTTCCTGATCCGCAACCGGGTGATCGCCGCCGCCACCGAGGGCACGGTGATGGTGGAGGCGGCGGCGCGCAGCGGGGCGGCGCAGACCATGGGCCGCGTGCTGGAGCTGCGTCGCAAGGCGATGGTGGTGCCCGGCCCGATCACCTCGGCGATGTCGGTGGGCTGCCATGAGGTGCTGCGGGCCAATCCGATGACGGCCCGGCTGGTGACCTGCCTGTCGCACGTGCTGGAAGAGGTGGGAAAGATCGGCGAGCACTACGCCGAGCGGATGCGCGGCCCGGAGCATCCGCGCGACGGCCTGGACGAGGAGTCGGCGCTGGTGCTGGAGGCGATGCCACGACGCGGCACGACGGACACCGACCGGCTGGCGGCCAAGGCGGGGCTCGGCCTGCGAACGGTCCTGCGCCGGCTCTCCCTGCTGGAGACGATGGGCTTGATCATCCGCCGCGACGACGGCGTCGCCTTGACGCCGGCCTCAACCCGGGGCCCGGCGAGGGCGGCTGGGCAGCCTGGCGTCGCGCCCAGCGCGACCGCCGCCCGGCACACACCTGGGACGGGCGGTAGCTCTAATGACTGAATCAGTCGTCGGACTCGTCGAGGTCGCGCCGGTGGACCTTCATCCATGCCTCGACGTCCTCGGTCAGCCAGACCTTGCCCTGGGCGAGGTCGGCGACCGGCTTGGGGAAGTCGGCACGGCTGGTGATCTGGTACGCACGCTGGCGGCTGACCCCACCCAGGCGGATGCGGATCTCATGCGCGCCCATGAGTCGGATCTGTTTCGCGGCCACGAGATCAACCGTAGGCGCGGGACTATTAGTCTTTTATCAACTTCTCAGAAGACAGCTAGTCGCATATCAACTAGGGTAGTCTCATGACCATTAGTCGCAAGCCTACCCCACCGGTGCCCTGGGCACCGGCCCACCGCCGAAGTTGGCGAACCCTCTGGCGGCGATGCTCGTGCGGCCTTTCGGAGCCGTGCGTCGACCGCCTGACAACCCCGGCAGACCTCTCGGCCACTGTGGACACGGCGGACCCAGGACCGGGAGCCATCACCGACCGAACCACCCCGAGCCCTTGCCCCCCACACACCTTCATCACGACGTCACCCCGCAACCAGGCCCGCCGCAGCGAGGCGGGCTACACCGGGCATCCCGCCCAGGGCCGCGTCGTTCCACCCGGTTCGCAGGGTCTCGACCAGACGCCGACCAATCTGCTGGCCAACGCCGCGGGCCTGCCCTCCCCCACGACGGGTGGCCTCGAGCTGATGGACACCGCCGCAGAGTGGGCGGCCCGATCCATCGACATGGGAGCCGACAGGGCGGCATTCGACATCACGGCCAGGGCCACCGAGACCGCGTTGCTGACGAGCGCGAACCCAGCGGCTACGGCAGTGTCCGTCCCGGTGCTCACCCCGTCCATCCCATGGGTGGGTGCAGCTCCGCGACAGTGGCACGAAGCGACGCACGGCGTCGAGGGATCGGGGCCGCCCACCGAGGTGCTCATCCGGCTCAACGGCCTCATGGGGGAGTTCAACGCGGCCGAGCAGGCGACCCGCCATCCCGATGACCGACGAACGAGGCAAGCGACCGGCAAGAGGAGCTCGACGCCGTCGCGCGCCGGCCTCCTCGAGAGGGACGACCGGGCGGATGCTCGCACCTGCCAAGCGCGAACCGTGCCTTGGGAGCGGTCCACACTCGGCGAGCCAGTGGCGTCGGCGCACCTGGCGGAGGCCTTCAAGATCTACCGGGCCGGGCGGGCGACCGTCGCGCATCCCGACCTTGTCGGCCGGGCCGGAAACCTGACACCCGCGCAGGCCGACCGTGCCGGCCACGCCGAGCGCCGTCGCACGAGACGACGGCCTCGCGACCCGCTCGATCGCATCGCCGGGCGAAGTCGACTCCCCTTTCGCGACCACGATGCGGAGAGTGGACGCGCCTGGTGACGGAACCACAGCGGGCCGAGCACCTCGGGCTCCGGCCGTCCTGGGATTGCAAAGCATGTGGACAACCCTGGCCCTGCCCACCAGCGAAGGAGACACTGCTCGACGAGTTTCGGTCCTTCCCGTCGGTGCTCTGCATATACATGGCAAGTCAGTTGGAAGACGCCATCGATGACCTGACCGCTCACGGCGGACAAGCGCCGCCCGATCTGTACGAACGATTCTTCGCCTGGATAAGCCCCAAGCCCGAGAACTGAACGCGACGCAGCAGTCGGAACACAACGGCCTCTAGCGTCTCCATCGATAGACCCACCGGGGACCGACATCGAGTCCACGAGGTGGCGAACACTTGGAGACCGTGGCCGCCCCGACGAAGCAGCCGCGCCTTTCAACGGCACGGTGCCGACTCATCCGCAACACAACTCCGGCGGTCAACCGCGTACGGCGAGCCGCAGCCACCGACCTCGCCGAAGCAACAAGACCGACCCAGCCTCGACTCCTTGCCGACGGCCAACGGCGCACAGCAAACCGCTGCGACGGGCCGCCACATTGGAGACTGAACGCTCGGGCAGGCCGCAGCATCCTGCTCCACGAAATCGCCGGCCGGATCCGCTCGGTCCGCAACGCCCGCGGCGCTCACGCCGCGGAGGCACACCGGGTGCTCGCTCATCCACCCAGCCCACGGCAGAGCTTCGCACGAGACGCGCAGCCAGCGGCATCAATCGACGATGCCCCGCAGCGGTCCGACGGACTCAGCAATCCTCAAGCACAGGGCCTCCGTCAGCTTGACTACATTGGACCGTCTCGTCACCGATCCCTTCGCTTCGACGAGCCGGTTCGGGCCCCGTCGACGAGTCGCGAGCGATGCGGCGTGGGGTCGATGTGCTGCGCCTGAACGAATCGCCACTACAAGGCTCCACAAAGGTCGCTCAACGAAGGAGCAGGTGACGACCGGCGGCGCCCCGCCTGGACCTGCCAAGCGAAGCCACCTGTCCCGGCCGTCACCGCCCGCCGCCCGATCAAGCTCGGCCTTCTCAGTGCGGCGATGTTATTGTACCTACATGGGAACGTACGTACAACGTGACCGAGCATCGCGGCCTCGTAAGCTGCGACACATGATCGATCCATCGGCTGATCGAGCAGTCTTCCGGCAACTCGCGGACATCTTGCGCAGCCAGATCGAGACCGGCGAGCTGGCGCCCGGCGATCCGCTGCCGAGTGAGTTGCGACTTGCGCAGGAGTTCAGCATCAGCCGCACGACAGTCCGCCAGGCGATAGCTCAACTTCGCACCGAGGGTCTCGTCAGCGTCGAGCGTCCGCGCGGCACCTTCGTCCGGGTCCCGGAGGAGATCGAGCTGATCACGCTGGCCCGCGGTGAGCGCGTCAGCGCGCGCATGCCCACCGACGCGGAGCGCCGCTCCTTCCGCTTGGGCGACGGCGTCCCGGTCTTCGTGGTCATCGCCACCGACGGCGCCAAGAAGGTCCACCCCGCCGACCGCGTCCAACTCACGCGCCCCTGACATCGAATCGTCCAGGCCGCAACAACCAGCTGGAATCCCAACCAAGCACGCCGCCGCAATGGGCGGCGAGACGCCGGCGCGAGTAGCGACTCAGCGGAGTGGGTGGCGGCGCGTCGGCGGAGTGCGCTTGGGCTTGGTCGCGTGTCGCGCCGGAACTTGCGAAGACGCCCTTCCTCAGGGTGGCCGGCGGTGGCGTTTTCGCCGATGGCGAAATGATGGTCATCTATGCAGCTCCAGGCACGCCCTGACCTGCTGCTTTGCACGCTGATTTGATCTTGAGCGGCCAATGTCGAGCGTTGAGCCGGTGACGGATATTCCGAGCCGTTCGAAGGGTTGCCGAACGTCGGCGATCACGCTTAACGTCGGGAACATGACACCGTCCATCTGGGACGGTGGATCGCTCCTGTGGTGCGGTCGCCCGACTCTGC
>NZ_JBFAZH010000515.1:0-5400 GCF_040681735.1 Actinoplanes sp. NPDC051633
TCAACCCGGCGCCCGCGCCGAGCGGCAGCGGGCCCGCCGCCAACCCGAGCGCGCCCGCGACCGGCGCCAGCGCGCCCGCGGTGACCCCGAGCGGCGGCCAAGGTGGTGGCCAGGGCGGTGGCGAGGTGCTGAAGGCCCCGGCGCCCAGCACCCCGCCGTCCGGCGAACCGGCGCCTGCGCCGTCGTCGTCCGCGCCGGCCGCCGCGCCGGTGCCCGCCGATCGGGCGGAGCTGCTGGCCGCGGTGCAGAAGAAGGTCGGCGCGGCCGCCTGGGCGGCGGCGAGCAAGCTGACCGATCCGGTCGACCTGACGCAGAACCCGAACGCGGGCAAGGCGTACGCCAAGTTCGCCACCCTGTCCGGCCCCGAGGTCAACGCGTTGCCCGCGGTGATGCAGTACGCGGTGCCGACGATCAGCTGCGCGCAGCTGGACGGGCGGCCCAACGGCGCCATCGACGACCCCAAGTCCCAGGTGACCACCTGCCAGGCGGGCGGCAAGATGCTGCTCGACGTGGCCAAGGTGGTCGGCACCGACATCAGCGACGCCAGCCCGCAGCTCGACCAGCAGCAGGGCCAGTGGGTCGTCTCGCTGGACTTCAGCTCCGAGGGCCAGCCGAAGTGGACCGAGCTCACCCGTGAGGCGTTCACGCCGGCCGCCGGCGACACCTGCCTGACCGCCGCGCAGGCGGTCTCCAGCGGCGCCACCCACTGCCTGGTGGCCGTGGTGCTGGACAAGGAGATCATCTCGGCGCCCGAGATCCAGGGCGTGCTGAGCGGCCAGTCGCAGATCACCGGGCAGTTCGACGCCGCCTCGGCGCGCGAGCTGGCGAACCAGATCAAGTACGGCGCGCTGCCGGTCACCTTCGAGCCGGCCACCACCCAGACGGTCTCCGCGACGCTGGGCATCGCGCAGCTCGAGGCGGGCCTGCTGGCGGCCGGCATCGGCATGGCGCTGGTCGCGATCTACGCGTTCTTCTACTACCGCCTGCTCGGCTCGGTGATCTTCCTCAGCCTGATCCTCTCGGGTCTGCTGACCTTCGCCGCGCTGGTGGTGCTGGGTCGCACGACGGGCTTCACGCTGACCCTGGCGGGCATCGCCGGTTTCATCGTGTCATTGGGTGTCGCAGCAGACTCGTTCGTCATCTACTTCGAACGTCTGAAAGACGAGATCCACGAGGGCAGGTCTCCGCGAAGTGCGGTGCCCCGGGCCTGGGTCCGGGCGCGGCGTACGATCATCTCGGCGAACACCATCACCATCATGGCCGCGGTGGTGCTCTACGTCGTGTCGGTCGGTGTGGTGCAGGGGTTCGCGTTCGCACTGGGTCTGTCCACGATCCTCGACCTCGTCGTGGTGTTCTTGTTCCGCCACCCGATCATGACGGTGCTCGCGAACACCAAGGCGTTCATGTCGCCACGGGTCAGCGGCCTCGGCCGCGTCCTCAAGAGCGCTTCGACCGACGAGCCGGTCAAGGGCCGGCGCGTGAAGGAGGCCTGACATGGCTAAGTCCGGTCTTGCCGATCGCCTGTACCGGGGCGAGGCGAACCTCAACATCGTCGGCCGGCGACGCACGTGGTTCCTGGTGGCCGGGTTGCTCGTGCTGGTGGCGATCGGCAGCTTCGTGTTCCGGAGCTTCCACCTCGGCATCGAGTTCTCCGGCGGCACCCAGATCATCATGCCGGCCAGCGTGGGTTCGCAGACCGACGCGCAGGACGCTCTGCGGCGTGCGATCGAGACGGCCAACGTGCCGGCGGACACTCAGGTCACCGCGGCGCAGAAGCTCGGCAACGGCCCCACCGCCACGTATTCGGTGCGGACCTCGCAGCTGACCCAGGAGGAGTCCACCGCGGTGAAGACCGCGCTGGCCACCGACCTGGGGGTGACGTCGGACAAGATCAGTGACAACCGGGTGTCGGCGGCCTGGGGTGGTCAGGTCACCAGGCAGGCACTGATCGGCCTGGCGATCTTCCTGGTGCTGGTGATGGCCTATCTGGTCGTCCGGTTCGAGTGGCGGATGGCGGTGGCGGCGGTCTCCTCGCTGCTGCTCGACCTGGTGCTGACGGCGGGCGTCTATTCGCTGGTCGGCTTCGAGGTGACGCCGTCCACGGTGATCGGCTTCCTGACGATTCTGGGCTTCTCGCTCTACGACGTGGTCGTGGTGTTCGACAAGGTGCAGGAGAACACTCGCGGGATCACGGCGGGCAGTGTGCGCACGTATTCCGAGGCGACCAACCTGGCGGTGAACCAGACGCTGATGCGGTCGATCAACACCGGCCTGGTCGCGCTGCTGCCGGTGGGTGGCCTGCTCTTCATCGGCGCCGGCCTGCTCGGCGCGGGCACGCTGAAGGACCTGGTCCTGGTGCTCTTCGTCGGCATGGGCCTCGGCGTGCTGTCGTCCATCATGTTCGCGGCGCCGCTGCTGGCGACGCTGAAGGACCAGGAGCCGCGGATCAAGGCGCACAACGCGCGGGTGCTGGCCCGGCGGTCGTCGGCCCGCTCGGGCGACGTGGCGCCGCGGGGCGAGCGGAAGAAGGTGGTGGCGGCGAAGACCGCCGACACCTCGGTTCCTTTGGTTCCGGATGATGCACCCGTCTCGTCCAACGCTGCGCTTGCCGGGTCGTCGTCGCCGCGGCCCGGGGCGCGGCCTTCCGGCAACCGCAACACCAACCGTGGCGGCCGCTCCGGCGGCGGGAACCGCCCGGGTGGCGGCAAGAAGCGCCGCTGAGCAAGCGATAGGGGAAGCCCGTCACCGGTCGCGGTGGCGGGCTTCCGCGTCGCTAGGCTGTGCCGCGTGACTGACACCGAGTTGTCCGAGCTGGTCGCCGGGAAGGTCCTCGACGTGCCCGACTTTCCCAAGCCGGGCATCGTCTTCAAGGATCTGATGCCGCTGTTCGCCGACGCCGAGGCGTTCCGGCGGGTGATCGACGGGATCATCGCGTACCACGGGCGCGATGCGTTCGACGTGGTGGCCGGCATCGAGGCGCGCGGCTTCGTGGTGGCGGCGGCGATCGCATACGCGGCCGGCACCGGGGTGGTGCCGATCCGCAAGGCCGGCAAGCTGCCCCGCGACGTGCACTCGGCGTCGTACGCGCTGGAGTACGGCGAGGCCACGCTCGAGGTGCACACCGACGCGTTCGTGGCCGGTCAGCGGGTCCTGCTGGTCGACGACGTGCTGGCCACCGGCGGCACCGCGGGCGCGGCCCTGGATCTGGTCGAGCGGGGCGGCGGGACGGTCAGCGGCTTCACCGTGCTGATGGAGCTCGGCTTCCTCGGCGGGCGTGATCGGCTGGCCCCGCGCGAGGTGCATGCGCTGTTGACCGTTTGATCCCATTCTTTGGCGGATCAGGCCGGAGGCTGCGGGAAGTCCGGACGGGTACGATGGCAACAGCGTTCAGGCCGGTCATGGGCCGGTGGTGAGGCTGAGGATGGCGGTCCGGAGCAGGTGAGCAGCAAGGTGAGGAGGCCGGTGTCCAGCGACGTCGCTCCCTCGACGGAGGACACGGTGCAGCCGGGTGAAGTGAACACGGCGGCGGAGAGCACGCAGCCCGCCGCGGAGAAGCACGCAGACGACCAGGCTCAGAAGCAGGCCCAGAACCAGGCCCAGAACCAGGCTCAGGCGCACGTCCCGGAGAAGGAGACGCAGCCCGACGAGGCGGCGCCCAGCGTGCTGGCCAGCGCTCCCACGGGCCGCCGGGTCCGCGCGCGGCTGGCCCGGTTCAACGCGCCCTGGCAGAGCACCCAGGTCAGCGAGGTGCTCGAGCCGCTGATCGCCACTCACCGCGCGAGTCACCCCAAGGCGGACGGCCGGGCGCTGCAGCGTGCCTTCGACGTGGCCGCGCGGTGGCACTCGGGGCAGTACCGCAAGTCCGGCGATCCGTACATCACGCATCCGCTCGCGGTCGCGACCATCCTGGCCAACCTCGGGATGGACACCACCACGCTGGTGGCGGCGCTGCTGCACGACACGATCGAGGACACCGACTACTCGCTCGACACGATGCGCGCCGACTTCGGCCCCGAGGTGGCGCTGCTGGTCGACGGCGTGACGAAACTCGACCGGGTCAAGCTGGGCGACGCGGCGAAGGCCGAGACCATCCGCAAGATGGTGGTGGCGATGGCCAAGGACCCGCGGGTCCTGGTGATCAAGCTGGCCGACCGGCTGCACAACATGCGTACGCTCACCTTCCTGCCCCGCGCCAAGCAGGAGCAGAAGGCGAAGGAGACGCTGGAGATCCTCGCCCCGCTGGCGCACCGGCTGGGTATGAACACGATCAAGTGGGAGCTCGAGGACCTCGCGTTCGGCACGCTGTTCCCCAAGCGGTTCGAGGAGATCAACCGGCTGATCGGCGAGCACCAGCCGCAGCGCGAGGCGTTGCTGCGGCAGGTGACCAACCGGGTGCAGGTCGACCTGAAATCCGCGAAGATCAAGGCCGAGACGACCGGCCGGCCGAAGCACCTCTACTCGATCTATCAGAAGATGATCGTGCGAGGCCGCGACTTCAACGACATCTACGACCTGGTCGGCGTGCGGATCCTGGTCGACACGGTGCGCGACTGCTACGCCGCGCTGGGCGTGATCCACGCGAACTGGCAGCCGGTGCCGGGCCGGTTCAAGGACTACATCGCGATGCCGAAGTTCAACATGTACCAGTCGTTGCACACGACGGTCATCGGCCCGACCGGCAAGCCGGTCGAGATGCAGATCCGCACCTTCGCCATGCATCGCACCGCCGAGTTCGGCATCGCGGCGCACTGGAAGTACAAGGAGCAGAAGGGCGCGACGATCGTCGGCCCGCCGGCGCACATCGACGAGATGACGTGGCTGCGGCAGCTGCTCGACTGGCAGCGCGAGGCCAGTGACCCGTCGGAGTTCCTGGACGCGTTGCGGTTCGACCTGTCGAGCCAGGAGGTGTACGTCTTCACGCCGAAGGGCGACGTGATCCCGCTGCCGACCGGGTCGACGCCGGTGGACTTCGCGTACGCGGTGCACACCGAGGTCGGGCACAAGTGCATCGGCGCGCGGGTCAACGGCAAGCTGGTGCCGCTGGAGTCCACACTGTCCAACGGCGACGTGATCGAGATCTTCACGTCGAAATCGGCGACGGCCGGCCCGACGCAGGACTGGCTCGGCTTCGTGAAGAGCCCGCGGGCGCGCACGAAGATCCGTCAGTACTTCAACAAGGAGCGCCGCGAGGAAGCGATCGAGATCGGCAAGGACGCCATCGTCAAGGCCATGCGCAAGCAGGGCCTGCCGCTGCAGCGGATGATGACCGCCGAGAACCTCGCGACGATCGCGCGCGACCTGCACCTGGCCGACCTCGCGTCGCTCTACGCGGCGGTCGGCGACAGCACATGCAAAAGATCAAAAGGACGATTCTTCAAGCTCAAAAACGCAAAAGAAATC
>NZ_JBFAZH010000516.1:0-5396 GCF_040681735.1 Actinoplanes sp. NPDC051633
GTCGAGCAGCGGCACCTCACCGACGATAACGGGGCGGACGGCACGCCGGCTCGGCCGTTAAGGTGCCGCGGTGGGAAAACTCCGAGGTGGACTCGTCATCGGCGCGGCCGTGCTGCTCTGCGTCTGGATTCTCTGGCTCTTCGGCGGGTCGTTCGGGTTCACCTACGAGGACCCGGCGGCGCCGGTCGGCGAGGCCGCGCCCATCGAGGTCACCTGCGACTCGCAGCTGATGATGCTCTTCGGCCCCGGGCAGGACGGCGCCAGCTTCAACGGCTCCGGCACCAGCCTGACCTTCGTCGAGATCGGTGTGGCGTGCAACGCCGCGCGCGGCGCCCGGGCCGGGCTGGCGGCCCTGCTGGCCGTGCCGACCGCGGTGCTGCTCAGCATGCTGGTGCTGGGCGGCCGCCGGCTGGACCGGGGCGGGCCCGCCGCCGAGGTGTCCGGGTCCCGGTTGCGCGACCTGCATCGTCTCGACGACGACGCTTGATCGGGATACCGTCCGCTGATGCGGATCGCGGTGGTCACCGGAGGGGGCAGCGGCATCGGGGCTGCCGTGGCGCACGAGCTGGCCGGCGACGGCTGGACGGTGGTGATCGCGGGCCGGCGCGCGGAGGCCCTGGACGCGGTCGCGGCCCGCGCCGAGAACATCGAGCCCGTTCCGGCCGACGTCAGCGACGAGGCGAGCGTGCGCAGGCTCTTCAACACGACGGTCGAGCGGCACGGCCGGGTCGACCTGCTGTTCAACAATGCGGGCATCGGCGCGCCCGCGGCCGACATCGACGAGCACACGCTCGACGACTGGCAGCGCGTCGTCGCGGTGAACCTGACCGGCGCGTTCCTCTGCACCCGCGAGGCGTTCCGGGTGATGCGCCGCCAGCAGCCGCGCGGCGGGCGGATCATCAACAACGGGTCGATCGCGGCGCACGCGCCGCGGCCGCAGTCGATCGCGTACACCGCCACGAAGCACGCCATCACCGGGCTGACCAGATCGACCGCGCTGGACGGGCGGGAGTTCGACATCGCCTGCGGTCAGATCGACATCGGCAATGCGGCCACCGACATGGCGGCCGTGCAGGCGGCCGGGATCCGGCAGCCGAGCGGTCACGTCGTCGCCGAGCCGGTGATGGACGTAGCCGAGGTCGGGCGGGCGGTGCGCTACATGGCCGGTCTGCCGCTGGACGCGAACGTCCTCACGATGACTGTGATGGCGACGAAGATGCCCTTCGTCGGGCGGGGGTGACACCGGTGGGGCACGCGAACGCCTGGGACGCCGACCGGACCGTCGTGCGGTTCCCCGATCCGGCCATCGAGATCGTCGACGATCGGTTCCGGCCCTTGGTGGTCGGCCATGAGGTGGTCGAGCGGCTGTGGACCGGCGGGCGCTGGCTCGAGGGGCCGGTGTGGTTCGGCGACGGCCGCTTCCTGCTGTTCTCCGACATCCCCAACGACCGGGTGCTGCGCTGGAGCGAGTCCACGGGCGAGGTCGACGTGTTCCGGCAGCCGTCGGGCAACGCCAACGGCAACACCCGCGACCGCCGGGGCCGGTTGCTGACCTGCGAGCACCTGCGGCGCCGCGTGACGCGTACGGAACACGACGGGTCGCTCACCGTCCTTCTGGACTCGTACGACGGGAAGCCCTTGAACGCACCCAACGACGTGGTGGTCCACTCCGATGGCGCGGTGTGGTTCACCGATCCGGGCTGGGGCATCGCCTCCCACTACGAGGGCGACAAGGCCGATGAGGAGATCCCGCGGTACGTCTACCGCATCGACCCCGCAAACGGCGCCGCCGAACCGGTGATCGCCGGTATGGACCGCCCCAACGGGCTGTGCTTCTCCCCCGACGAGTCCCGGCTGTACGTGGTCGACGTCGGCCACATCCGGGTCTTCGACATGGCGAACGGCCGCCCGGTGAACGGGCGGGTGTTCGTGGAGATGAGCCCCGGCGGCCCGGACGGCATCCGCACCGACACCGACGGCAACGTGTGGGCCTCGGCCGGCGACGGCGGCCCGGGCTTCGACGGGGTGCACTGCTACCACCCGGACGGCACGCTGATCGGCCAGATCCACCTGCCGGAGACGGCGGCGAACCTCTGCTTCGGCGGCGTGAAGAAGAACCGGCTCTTCATCACCGCGAGCCGGTCCCTCTACAGCGTGTACGTCGACGCCCTGGGCGCGCAGAGTCCCTAGCCGCCCGTCTCTAGCCGCGCAGCGCGCAGCAGCTCCTGCTTGGTCATGCCCGAGCGGCCGCCGATGCCGCGGCGCTTGGCCTCGTCGTACAGCTCGGCCTTGGTCGCGTCGTCGCGGGGCTTGTCCGAGGACTTCATCGACTTCATCGGCTTGCCGAGGTCCTGCCAGCGGGTCTCGGTCATCTCGACGCCGAACTTCTTCGCGGCCCGCTTGATCCGGCGGAACGCCTCGTCGCGCTCCTTGTCGGTGACGTCTCGCACCTGGTCGAAGCGGGCGATCGCGTTGCGGACGTGCTTGGCGTCGTTCAGCGGTTCCTTGCGGACCCGCGGGAACGCGAACGTGCTGTCGGACAGGGCGTTGCGCTCCGCGGCGTCCAGCTCATTACTTCTGGTAGCCATGCGTCTTCCCTTACCCGAGGACGATCCACCGACACCTGCGGCCGACCATGCGGAGAAATGCAGGTGCATGGCCGGAACGCGCGCTCTAACGTGCCGGGCATGGTCTCGCGATTGGTGGCGGTGACGTACGACGCGCGCGACCCGGCGCGGCCGGCGCGGTTCTGGGCCGGCATGCTCGGGCGAGAGGTCGTCGAGCACGCCGGTGGCGCTCTGCTGCCCGGCGGGGGCACGCAGCTCGGCCTCCGGTTCGCTCCGAGCCCGCGGAAGAAGACCGGGCCCGACCGCATGCACCTGCACCTGACCAGCACCAGCCTCACCGACCAGCAGAGCACGGTGGAGGCCGCGCTGAAGCTCGGCGCCGCCCACCTCGACGTCGGGCAGCGCCCCGAGGAGGGGCACATCGTTCTGGCCGACCCCGAGGACAACGCGTTCTGCGTGATCGAGCCCGGCAACGCCTTCCTCGCCGGATGCGGCTTCCTCGGCGAGCTGGCCTGTGACGGCACCCGCGAGGTCGGCCTCTTCTGGAGTGCCGCGCTGGGCTGGCCGCTGGTGTGGGACGAGAACCAGGAGACCGCCGTCCAGTCACCGCGCGGCGGCACGAAGGTCGCGTGGGGCGGGCCGCCCCTGGCGCCGAAGGACGGCACGAACCTGCAGCGCTTCGACCTCGCCCCGGCGCACGGCGACCACGAGGCGGAGGCCGACCGGCTGGTCTCGCTCGGGGCGCGGCGGCTCGGGCCCGGCCCGGACGGCGCCGTCGAGCTGGCCGACCCGGACGGCAACGAGTTCTGCCTTCGAAGGGCCTGATCCGCCGCCGAACTCCGATGGCACGCCCGGGGACGGACGGCCGACACACCCCTTCCGCTCGGTGCGCGGACCGACGACACTTACCGCCCATGGGCAGGGGTTCCCGGCGCGTGCGCCAGAGCGTTGAACCGGAACTGGACGACGTCCTGGAGACGGCGGACCGTCCGGCGCCGGCGACCCCGGCCGGGCCGAAACCCGAGGACGGGCTGTCGTATCTGCAGTCCACCGGCGGGAACGCGATGGTGCTGCGGCTGCTGCGGTCCGGGTCCGGCGGCGGGACGGCCGATGAGCTGGCCGAACGGCTACAGGGCCGGCTGGGCTCGGGGGAAAACCTGGCGGAGGACGTACGCGAGCGGTTCGCACCCGGCCTCGGCGCCCCGCTGAGCGACGTCCGCGTCCACCGTGACGCCGCCGCGGCGGACATGGCCGCCGACGTCGGGGCGAAGGCGTTCACCGCCGGCTCCGACGTCTTCTTCGGCGCCGGCCAGTACGCGCCGGACACGCCGCAGGGCGCCCACCTGATCGCGCACGAGCTGGTCCACACGACGCAGCCCGCCGCGACCGGCTCCGGGCTGACGGTGTCGGGGCCGACGGACAGCGCGGAGGTCGCCGCCGAGAGCGCGGCCCGCACGCTCACCTCGGGCGGCCACACGACCGGACATCAGCACGACGGCGCGACGATCCACCGCGCACCGGCTGACGAAGCCGCCGCGGAGGCGGCGCCGGCGGTGGACATCTCCTGGATCGACGGCCTGCACGGGCCCATCCAGGAACAGATCGACATGTTCAAGGCGAAGACGCTGAACAAGGCCGGCCCCAAGCAGCACCAGCGGCTCCTCGACCAGCGGCAGCACCATCGCGAGACCTTCGTGGTCAACATGGCGCAGTATCTGGGCGGCATCCCGCAGGTCCCGACCCACTTCGAGGCGATCCACCCGATCGACGTCGCCGGCGGCAACCAGCTCTTCGTGCACGACTCCACCCGGGAACGCCTGCTGGCCGTGAAGGCCGACCTGGAGGCCAAGAACATCCCGATGCCGTCCACCACCGTCGGCCTCGGGCTGCGCGGGCGGCACCTGCACGCCGCCACCGGCGCCGGCATGATGACCCACGGGCTGGGCTTCGCGTGTGACTGGAAGGCCTACGCGGCACCGCACATCAAGGACGCGAAGCTGCACACGCTCTTCGAGACGGTCACCGGCGGCTCGACGTCGTTCCACCTCGAGGCCGGTGGCAAGCCGCTCGGCGCCGAGGGCCGCCGCGACCTGATCGAGCAGATGGGCCAGGGCAAGGCCGACCCGGACCGCGCCCGGCAACTGCTCGAGTCGGTCACCTCCGAGTACAACCGGCTCGTCCAGCAGTCGGCCGCCTTCAAGAACTCGCTGCCCGAGTCGTCGCTGGCACCGCTGCGGGAGGTGGAGCGCCGCCGTACCGAGATGAACAACCTGGCCACCCGCGTGGAGAAGGCGAAGCCCAAGGACCGGCCGCCGCTCGAGGCCACGCTGGCCGAGGCGAAGAAGGCCTTCGACGCCGCGCGGGCGCAGGTGGAGGCCAACCTGACGACCATCTTCAAGCCGTGGCTCGACGAGATCGCCGAGCGCAGCGCCGAGATCGAGAAGGTGGCCGCCGACAAGGGCGTCGATCTGAGCAGCGAGGTCACCACCGCCGAGACGCTGAAGGGCCTCGGCAAGGAGGTCGGCGTCCTCGGCAAGGCCGTCCAGAAACTGGAGAAGAAGGCCAGGAAACTGCTGGAGGGGGTACGCGCGCAGCACCAGAACGTGCTGCTCGAGACGGCCGGCATCGAGAACCACCTGCCCGAAGACTCCCCCGACAAGATCACGTTGCTGGCCACCGCGCAGCAGCTGCTGGCCGAGTCGGACGGGCTGGACGCCAACCTCGGCGATCTGCTGCCGGAGGCCAAGCCGGCCAAGTACGGCAACGTCGGCAAGGGCCGCAAGCGCACCATCGAGGAGTGGCGCAAGGCCCTGGAGAAGGCGCGGGACA
>NZ_JBFAZH010000517.1:0-5395 GCF_040681735.1 Actinoplanes sp. NPDC051633
GTGGGCGAGGGGCAGCGCGCGGACGAAGGCCAGGTCCTCCCTGCTGGTGTCCGCGAGGACCGGGTGGAGGTGGTAGGCGCCGTGGTCGGCGCCTTCGAACCGGACGTCGACACCCGCCGCGGACGGGTTCGCCCGCTGCAGGACGTCGTGCAGCAGAGCGCCGGTCCAGCGGGCGGTCGAGACCGCATAGTCTCCCCATGGTTCGCCGGTCGGCAACGGTCTCATCGCCAGACGTCCGTTCCCGGCGCATTCCAGGGTGACGGCTCGCTCGACCGCCGGCATGGCACGCAGGTCGTCGAGCGTCAGGGTCATCGGGTGCTCCACTGCGCCGCCGATCTCCAGCGTGCCGTCGTGTTCCGGCACCGCGAAATTGCTGCGGACGTAGTGGAACTCGGTGGGGGTGATTTCCCCGGTGAGGGCCTCGGGCGGCGCCTCCGCGTTGAACGGCGCCGGGTTGATCATGCGCAGTGCGGTGCGCGCCGTCTCGAAGCGGTCTGCCATCACCATGTCTCAGTCTCCTCGTTCACGGTTGATCGGTCGCCGTGCCGCATGTCAGTAGTCGGCGTCCCGGAAGGTCGGATCCCGGTCTTCGTTGAAGGCGCCGATGCCCTCGACGCGGTCCGGGTGGATGGCCGAACGCCAGTGCGCCTCCATCATGATCGCGATCGCCTGCTCGGTCGGCTGGCACTCGCCGAGCTGAACGGCCCGTTTGACGGCTTGGACCGCGGTCGGCGAGTTGCTCGCGATCCTCTCCGCGATCCGGTGTGCCGCGTCGAGGAGTTCGGTCGGCGGGTGCACTTCGTTGACCATGCCGAGCCGGTACGCCTCCTGGGCGGTGATCGGGTCGCCGGTCATCAGCATCTGCAGGGCCTTGCCGGGCGGGAGCAGCCGAGGGAGGAAGACCGGCGAACCGCCTCCGGCCGAGAGGCCGATCATCGCCTCGGGTTGGCCGAACACGGCGTTGTCGGAGGCGATGATGAAGTCGGTGCTCTGCGCGAGTTCGGAGCCACCGCCGTACGCGATGCCGTTGACCGCCGCGAAGATCGGCTTACGCAGCTGCCGCACCGTGTAGAGGGTGCGGTCGAAGTCCTGGCGCTGGCGCAGCCAGCCTTCCTTCGTCATGCTCTTTCGCTGCCGCAGATCGCTGCCCACGGAGAAGGCCCGCGACCCCGCCCCGGTGAGGATCACGACGCGGACCGCGGGCCGGACCGCGATCTCCTCGACGGCCTCGGTGAGGCGGCCGCCCATCTCGGTGGTGATGGCGTTGTCCGCGTTCGGCCGGTTGAGGGTGATGACGGCGATCCGACCGCCGGAGAGGTAGTCGAGCAGTACGGGGGAGTCGGGCTCATCGACATCGGAGGCCGGTGGGCCGAAGTCGAGTGCCTTCCAGCGGTCGGTGCTGGTCGCGTTCGTTGTCACGTTGTCCTCTTCTCCGCGGCCGGTCAGGTGTCGAGCTGTGCCAGCCAGCGCATCGCTCGCAGGCTGGGGGCAAAGCAGTACTCGCCGCCGCGGGTGACGACGAACGGTGGCAGTTGCTGGAGGCGACGCCGGATCGGCGTGGTGGGGATGGTGAAGGCCCCGGAGCTGTCATTCGGTCCGACCAGGGGGTCCTTCTCGGCCGGCGCGCCGATGAAGATGCCGTCCTTGAGCCATTGGGTCTTGACGAACTCGAACTGGCGTTTGAGGGAGGCTCCGGCGAAGACGAAGATGATGCCGCGATCGGCGCCGTCGTCTTCGAGCACCCCTTCGGGGAGTGCCGGGCCGTAGCTGGTCCCGCGGCGGATCATGCGATGGAGGCGTACGTTGACACCTCCGTCGTCGTCCAGCGCGTCTCTCGGGTTCGCCCGTCGGGCGTGCGCGCCGGCCGGGCACTTGAAGCCGCGCGGGTCGTCGGCGTAGCCGAAGTCGTTGCGCCGATGCGGGTCGGCGCCGAGGCCGGGATCGTCCTGGTCCGGGGAGAGGGCGAGCGGGGCGCCGCTCTGCCAGCGCCCGACCATCTTGGCGCCCAGCAGCGCCTCATCGGCTCGGCTGGCGGCCTTCTGGCGTAGGTATTGCCGATACGCCGCCACCCGGGTGTGCAGCTTCCGGAAGACCACGTACGTGCCATTGCGGCCGAGAACCTCCGGAGCCGGCATCGGCGGCAGCTCGCCCGTCTCGTCCGGATAACCGAGGATGATCTCCCCGGCCTTGATCGGCTCCTCCTTCGGGTTCGTGGAGGGCAGTCCGCTGCCCTCCACCGCCGGCTGGCCGATGCCGTCCCGGAAGCCGAAGGACGTGCGTCCGGTGGGGAGCTGGTAGCAGTCCTGCTGCCAGATCATCTCGACGCCGGCAAGCCCTTCGTCGGCGCGCCGTGCCCGTTCCACCAGTGCCCGCAGCCGGTCGGCGTCACCGGAGATCGCCGCGATGGCCACGTGGACGTCGCCGCTGCCCAGCGGCTCCTCCCAGTTGGCGGGGCCGCTGTCGCCGACATCGCCCAGCTGCGCCGCACGCGCCGCCATACCTTGCCGGAACTCCGGGGCGAAGCTGTCGAGCGATTCGTGCGGGACGCCCAGCGCGGCGAGCCCTTGATAGGTGAAGGCGACGGTGATCCAGGCCCCATGTACCGGATCGAGCGCGGGCCGACCGGTGTCGACGAGCGGAATCAGCCGCCGGACCAGCTCCCGTCCGGCAGCGCGGTCGTCGATACGCAAGAGCAGATAGGTTCCGACGTACGGCGACGGCCGTTCGTGCAGCACTCCGCTCTGGATGTCGTCGAGTTCCAGATCGACCCGATCAGTGATGCTCACGGCCGTTCGCCTGTCTTCCATGGTCACAGATGCTCGGGAGGCTCCGGCGGGTCCGGGTTCGGCGCTGCGAGGTAAGGAAAGGTCCGTGAGGCCGGCTTCGTCGCCTGGTCGACCCCGTCACGGACGACGGGCCCGTTCCCCGCGTTGACGAGCTGCGTGAAGATCGTGTCGATCACGTCGTCGTTGAGCGCCCGCCCGCCGCAGGTCTCGTGCTCCTTGCCCGCCAGCGCGGCCAGTTCGATCTCCAGGAAGGAGCCCGTTTCGGTGTATGGCCGGGTGAGGTCCACGACGAGGAAGTCGGCGAGCATGAGGCCGGTCAAGCGATGGTCACCGTTGGCCGCGGTGGCCCAGTCGGCCTTGCCGTCGAGGCCGTCCCAGAAAGCCAGGTTGGCGTTCATCCGCGCCCGGTAGGCAGCGTGATAGCTGGGTCCGAGATGGAAGGCGTCTTCCATGTTGTAGAGGTCGCGGATCTCGAGATCCCGGTTCACGGTGTCGAATTGCTTGGGTGCCAGCATCATGTTCTTCACCTCCGGCCGCCCGGTCCGCTCGATCCGCACGTTGAACTTGCCGCGGGTCAGGGTCTCGGCGATGACGCCGACCAGCTCGGCGCCACCGAGAACCGCGGTGTCGACCTCGACCACCAGGCTCAGGACGTTCTTGCCGTCGAGGAAGATTGCGCCGGGATCGGTGAACGCCAGCCGGCCCGTCGCGATGGTCTTCAACGCCGCGGGGGCGTCCATGATGAACGGGTCCCAGCGCGGGCCGGCGAACGCCCGCACGCCGTGCGCGGCACCGCCCTGTTCGTCGTTCAGCCGGAACCCGACAGCGTCGCCCGCCGGGGTGTGGCAGGTGCCCTCCTGCTCGCCGCCTTGCCCGCCGGAACCGAAGACACAGTCGAAGACGAACTCCTCCGGGCGGGCCCGGAATGGCGCCGGCTCGTCGTCGCCGTTCCGGGTCAATGGGCGCAGCCGGAAGCGATAGATGAGCCCGTCCGACAGCACATCCGAGGGCTTTGCGAACGGCAGCGTGTTCATGACCAGCACCAGATGTCCCGGCCGCTGCGGGCTGGGGAACGCGTAGACGTCGGTGATGTCGGCGATCGGGTCCGCTAGGGCACGGGGCCCGGAGATGTGGTCTGACATCGGCATCCTCGGTTCCGGCTGCGTCGCTCAGCCTGCTAGTCGGCGGCTTCGTCCAGCAGCGGCTTCAAGACCGGGTGTTGCAGCGCCTGCGCCGCATCCGGATCGTCCAGCACCTGCTGGAAAGCCCGGTTCACCCGCTCCGCCTTGCGAATCTCCTTGACCGTGCCCCCGTAGTTGCGGGCATAGGCAGCCGCGGTCTGCTGCGCGCCGAGAATGAACTTGCTCAACGCAGGACGATCGGGCAGGCCCTCGTAGCCCTCCACATGCCGGAAAATGGCATCGAACAGAGCCAGCGTCGGCCCAGAGGTGAAGAAATCCTCCATGTAGGCGTCCCAGGGACCGTCGAAGCTCGTCGCGAACACAAGCCGGGTGTCGTCATCGAAGAGCACGAACCGCGCCTCATGAATCGTGGCGATCGCAAGTCCATGATCCCCCGGACGGTAGCCCGGCGTCTGTTGCAACTCGTGGAGCGCAGCCCGCAAGGACTCGCCTTCACCCGTCTTGACCCGGAAGAACAAGCTGAACTCACTCGTCGGACCAGAACTCATGCCCGGACGAGACGTCGCCATCGCAGGAGTCGACATCGTGCCTCCTTGCAGTATGCCCAGCACCAATCCCCACCTCCGGGCACACCGACATTCGCAGCTGAGAAGACCGGCGGCCTCATCCCGCATGGGCGAACCTTGGCGTTCACGGCGGCGATCCGCCGGCGCCCGGTGCCCCTTGTGCGGCTTCGATGATCACCAGCGGGGCGTCACGGAACAGGTTCAGGCGCGGGACAAGGTCGTGGAGGCGAACTGGATGGTGAGGAACACCAGCAGAGACAAACCCGGCAACACGGCGCTGATCCGCTCATCCGTGTGCCCGACTCGCCCGTTGTGGATGAGGACGTGTTCGGGCTGGACGGAGATGCTGAGTCCTGACGGGGAGCTTGCCGTGCCGGTGACGCGACGTCGGCTTGACGGGCTCGAGATGGACGGCGAGCTGCCGGCGCCACTCGGTCCGCTGGTCACCAACCCCGACGGCTCGGTCGAGCGGTACCTCCGGCCGCGACCATTGGTCCAGCTACTTCCGTCTCTACGGCCCGCCGAACAGAAGCTGGAAGCTCGGCGACATCACACCTACGTGATATGCGGCCGATACCGCCGTGGTCACGGCCGGGTCGCCTCGATCAGATTCGGGAGGCGTCATGAACCAGGTCTTCGGAGAGCTGCTGCCGCTGGCGGTCGGGGTGGCGATCAGTCCGATCCCCATCATCGCAGCGATCCTGATGTTGCTGGCGGGGAAGGCCGGCGCGACCAGCCTGGGCTTCCTCCTGGGCTGGGTGGCGGGGATCGCGATGGTCACGGGTGTGTCCGCCGCGCTCGCCGCGGCCGGGTTCGGCGGATCAGACGAGCCGTCGTCCGCAGTGTCCTGGTTGAAGATGGGGCTGGGCGTGCTGCTGCTGATACTCGCCGTCCAGCAGTG
>NZ_JBFAZH010000518.1:0-5395 GCF_040681735.1 Actinoplanes sp. NPDC051633
CAGGAACTTATCCAGCTCGTCCTCGTCGGGCAGCGAGTCGGACTCCGCCCAGCGCGCGGCGCGTCGCAGCATCTCGGCGGCCCGGACCACGGCCGCCTCGTCGGGGCCGATCACGCCGAGGAACGATCCGTCCCGGACGACGGTCATGCCGGCATCGGGGCCGGCGTCGGCGCTGATCAGCCGGGCGCCCCGGGAGGGCGGGCGGATCACCCGCCCGAACTGCTGGCCCGGCAGGCGCACGTCCTGGATGTAGCGGGGGCGGCCGTACACCTTGTCGGGCAGGTCGAGGCGTGGCACGTTCTGCCCGACCAGGACGGCATCGGATCGCACCGGCACGTCCGGGTCGGCCGGGACGTCGAGGTCCACGGAGCCGGCGAGCGCGGCGTACGAGAAGTCCGGGCCGTTGCGGGCGAACAGCGCCCGGACGTTGGCGGCGGCGAGCCGCAATGCCGGTCCGGAGTCGGCGATGGACATGCTCCCGGCGGTGAGGCCCTCGTCCGGGCCGTCGGGTCCGGCCGGCATCATCCGGATCGCGGCGATGCCGACGCCCAGCTCGTCGGCGGCGATCTGGGCGAGAGCGGTGAGGATTCCTTGACCGAGCTCCACCTTGCCGACGTGCACGCCGATGGTGCCGTCGGCGCGCACGTCGATCCAGCGCGACAGGATCGGGTTGGCGGCCAGGTCTCTGGGCAGCTCAGCCATCGCCGGCCTCCCGTTTCCCGGCCGCCACGACCGCCTGGACCATGCGTTGCTGGGCGCCGCAGCGGCAGAGGTGACGGTCGAGCGCCTCGGTCACGGCAGCCTCGCTGGGCCGCGGGTCGCGATCGAGCAGGGCGGCGGCGGTCATGATGATGCCGGTGACGCAGTAGCCGCACTGCGCGGCCTGCCGGTCGAGGAAGGCCTGCTGGACCGGGTGCGGGGAGAGGCCCTCGACCGTGACGACCGTCTTGCCCTCCAAAGACCAGACCGGCGTGTCGCAGGATGGCACCGAGACGCCGTCGACGTGCACGAAACAGGCGCCGCAGATCCCGATGCCGCAGCCGAAGCGCGCGCCCTGCAGTCCCAGCTGGTTGCGCAGCACGTACAGCAGCGGGGTGTCGGGGTCGACGTCGACCTCGCACCGCGCGCCGTTGAGGGAGAACTCGGTCATGGCTGGTGTCCGAAGACCTCGGGGTGCCGGCCGAGCTCGATCCGGGTGCGGCGGATGTGCCCGGAGACGAACCGGCCGCCGTCGGTCTCGTCGCGCCGGACCACCGCGTCCAGGATGAGCCGGTGTTCGGCATTCACCACCCACATCCGGCCGGGACCGCTGAGTTGCACGAAGGCCCGCCGGTAGTGCTGCGTGGAGTTCCACAGCCGGTGCACCGCGGTGTTCAGCGGCTCGATCCGGCAGCCGCTGTAGGTGAGCAGGTGGAACTGCCGGTCGAGGTCGAGGAAGCGGTCGACGTCGGCGCCCGACTCGATCTCGTCCTGGATGCGGGCCAGCTCCGCCAGGTCGGTGTCGTCGAGGTCGGGCAGGCTCTCGGCCAGCGCCAGGGGCTCGAGCTGTTCGCGCATGCGGTACATGACGTCGACCTCGTGCATGCCGAGGCGGGGCACGCGGGCACCCTTGTTCGGCTCGTTCTCGATGAGACCCTCGGCGGCGAGGATCTGCAACGCCTCGCGCACCGGCAGCCGGCTCGCGCCGAGCTGCTGGGCGATGTCCTCCTGCCGGACCCGGTCGCCCGGGCCGAGGGCGCCGCCGAGGATGGCGCTGCGCAGATGGCTGGCGATGCGCTGGGTGGCGACGGTCATGACAGTGCCTCGGCGCGGAAGAAGGCGCGGCCGTTCGGGTAGGAGACCAGCTCGAACTGCATGCCCCATGGTGCCAGGAAGTAGACCCACCGCTGTCCCTCGTGCGGGCCGCGACTCGCCGTCGGCTCGCCGAGCACGGTGACCCCGCAGGCGTGCAGGTGGGCGACCGCCGCGTCGAGGTCGTCGACGTAGAGGGCCACGTGGTGGCCGCCGATGTCGCTGTTGCGCGGGCACTCGCGGCGTTGATCCGGTGCGGTGTAGGAGAAGACCTCGAGGATCGCCTGACCGCCGAGCCGGAAGAACCTGTTCTCGGGGACGGTGGCGCGGGGGTGAACGTTCAGGTGCTCGGCCATCCAGTCGCCGTCGTCGGCGAACGGGCCGAGCGAATACAGGAACTCGCAGCCGAGCACCTCGACGAGGAAATGCTGCGCCTCGTCGAGGTCGGGGACGGTGAACCCGATGTGATCGAGTCGCCGCAGTCCGGGCATCGGCATCTGGCCTCCTTTGGATCCAATCCGATCCTAGAACGCGAGCTCGCGGCTCGGAAGACTTGAGATTGGATCCAATCGTGTGTCAGCCTTGGCGTGACGAAGGAGGACGCCGATGCCCGGACACCACCCGCTGCAGCCGGATGCCGCTTGGACCGAGCTGGTCGCGAGCGAGGCCGACTGGGACGCGGCCGACCCGGAGCTGCTCGGCGCGATGTTCCACCAGCTCGTGCTCATCCGGACCTTCGAGGAGTACGTGCTGGAGCTGGCCGCCGCCGGGCTGGTGCACGGCCCGGCCCACTCCAGCATCGGCCAGGAGGGTGGCGCGGTCGGCTCGGTCCTGGCACTGCAGCCCGGGGACCAGGTCAATGGTTCCCACCGCGGACACCACCAGTTCCTCGCCAAGGCCCTGCAGCACGTGGCGCCCAAGGGCTTCGATCTGACCGAGGAGCTGCCCGAGCCGATCCGGGTCGTCCTGCTGCGCACCCTCGCCGAGATCTGCGGCCTGGCCCGCGGTTACAGCCACGGCCGCGGCGGCTCGATGCACCTGCAGTGGAAGGACGCCGGCGCGATGGGCACCAACGCCATCGTCGGCGGCGGCGTCCCGCTCGCGGCCGGTTACGCCTGGGCGGACCGGCACTCCGGCAGCGACGCGGTCGCGGTGACCTACTTCGGTGACGGTGCCGCCAACATCGGATCCACCCTCGAGACGTTCAACCTCGCCGCCGCCTGGAAGTTGCCGGTCTGCTTCTTCATCGAGAACAACCAGTACGCCGTGTCGACCACGGTCGCCGAGGCCACCGGCGAGCCGCGGCTGTCCGCCCGCGGCCCCGGGTTCGGCATCGCCAGCTGGCGGGTCGACGGCATGGATCCGCTCGCGGTCCACCTCGCCATGCGCGAGGCCGTTGCCCACATGCGCTCGGGTGCCGGCCCGGCCGTCGTCGAGGCCGACACCTACCGCTACTTCCACCAGAACGGCCCCTTCCCGGGCAGCGCCTTCCGCTACCGCAGCAAGGAGGAGGAGGCGCAGTGGCGCGAGCGCGACCCGATCGAGCAGGTGGCCGGCCATCTGATCCGGCGCGGGCTGCTCACCGGCGAGGCGAAGCAGGCGTCGATCGCCGGCGCCCGGCGGGCCATGGACGCGGCCGGCGAGGTGCTGCTCGAGCCGCTTCCCGACGGCAAGCCCGGGCAGCGCCAAATCAAGCCCGGAGAGTGGCCCGACCCGGCCTTCGTCGACGTCGGCGTCCGCGGGGACCTGTCCGAGTTCTCCGGCGTTCGCGTGGCCGACGACGGCATCGCGACCGAGGAGACGAAGTTCATCGACGCCGTCGCCGCGGTCATGCGCCGCCGGATGGAGACCGACGACCGGATCATCGTCATGGGCGAGGACGTCCACCGGCTCAACGGCGGCACCAACGGCGCCACCAAGGGCCTCAAGGACGCCTTCCCCGACCGCATCCTCGGCACCCCGATCAGCGAGAACGCCTTCACCGGCCTGGCCGGCGGCGTCGCCCTCGACGGGCGGTTCCGCCCGGTGGTCGAGTTCATGTACGCGGACTTCATGTGGGTCGCCGCCGACCAGCTCTTCAACCAGGTCGGCAAGGCCCGGCACATGTTCGGCGGGGACGGCCCGGTGCCGCTCGTGCTGCGCAGCAAGGTCGCCACCGGCACCGGGTACGGCTCGCAGCACTCGATGGACCCGGCCGGGATCTTCGCCACCGCCCCCGGCTGGCGGATCGTCGCGCCGTCCACCCCGTTCGACTACGTCGGCCTGATGAACGCGGCGCTGCGGTGCGAGGACCCGGTGGTGGTGCTCGAACACGTCGACCTCTACAACAGCAGCGGCCCCGGCCCGGCCGCGGACCTCGACTACGTCCTCCCCGTCGGGCAGGCCGCGCTGCGCCACACCGGCGACGCGGTCACCGTGGTGTCCTACCTGTCGATGGTGGCCGAGGCGCTGGCCGCGGTGCGGGAACACGGGATCGACGCCGACGTCGTCGACCTGCGGTGGCTGGACCGGGCCTCGCTCGACTGGGACACCCTCGGCGCCAGCATCCGCAAGACGAACAGGGTGCTGATCGTCGAGCAGGGCGCCGCCGGCACGTCGTACGGCGGGTGGCTGGCCGACGAGATCCAGCGGAGGTTCTTCGACTGGCTGGACGCACCGATCGAGCGGGTCACCGGCGGTGAGGCGTCGCCGAGCATCAGCAAGGTGCTGGAGCGGGCGGCCATCGCCCGCCGCGAGGAGATCGCCACCGCACTGCGGCAGATCGTGGGGTCATGACGATGGCGCAGCTGCTGAGGATGCCGGAGATCTCCGCGAACACCGTGGAGGCCGTGCTGTCGGAGTGGCCGCTGGCCGAGAACACGGCATTCCGCGCCGGGGACGCGATCGCCACCGTGGAGACCGAGAAGGCGGTCGTGGACGTACCGGCGGACGCCGACGGCGTCCTGCTGCGCACGCTGGTCGAGCCCGGGAAGACGGTGCCGGTGGGCACCCCGATGGCCGTGCTGGCCGACCCCGGCGAGGTCGTCGACGACGTGGACGCCCTGGTGTCCCGGCTGACCGGCGGTGAGGCACCGCCGGCGGCGGAGGAGCCGACGCCCGCCGGCACCCGAGAGGTGACGCAGTCCGCCGAGCCGGCGGCCGCTGCTGCTGCTTCGCAGAATGGCGACCGCGTCTTCGCCAGCCCGATCGCCCGCCGCATCGCCAAGGAGAACGGGCTTTCGGTACGCGACATCGAAGGCACCGGGCCCGGCGGCCGGATCGTGCGCGACGACGTGCGGCGCGCCATTCAGACCCGCCAGGAATCGGCCGCTCCCGCCGCCCCGGCTGCTTCTGCCGCTCCCGCCGCTCCGGCTGCTTCTGCCGCTCCGGTCGCGCCGGCTGCTCCCGTCGGGTATCGCGACCTTCCGCACAGCCGGATGCGCCGCGCGATCGCGACCCGTCTGGCGCAGAGCAGCCGCGAGGCGCCGGTGTTCACGATCCGCGGCAGTGCCCGGGTGGACGCCCTGCTCGCCCTGCGCCGGGACCTCAACGAGGCGACCGGCGTCCGGATCTCGGTGACCGACCTGATCGTCGCGGCCGCGGCCCGGGCCCACGTCGCCGTGCC
>NZ_JBFAZH010000519.1:0-5393 GCF_040681735.1 Actinoplanes sp. NPDC051633
ACCCCCCACTCTCCTCCTCTCTTTTTTTGTGTTGTGTTTTGGGTTTTTCTTTGTTGTGTTTTGCCGCCCGCCCCCCCCCCCCCCCCCCCCCCCCCCCCCCGGCCGCTACGCGACCGGACTGGCCTTCCTGCCCCGGGGCGAGAAGGACCGCAAGCGCGCGAAGAAGATCTTCGAGAAGTACGCGCTGGTCGAGGGCGGCGAGGTGCTGGGCTGGCGCGATCTGCCGGTGCGCCCGGAGGGTCTCGGCGCCTCGGCCGAGGACGCGCGGCCGTACATCATGCAGGTCTTCATCGCCGCGCACCGGCTCAGCGACACCACCGCCGGCAAGGCCGGTGAGCCGCTCGAGGGCCTGGAGCTGGAGCGGGTCGCGTACTGCATCCGCAAGCAGGCCGAGCGGGAGACCTCGCAGCGCGGCATCGGCGTGTACTTCCCGTCGCTGTCGTCGCGGACCATCACGTACAAGGGGATGCTGACCCCCGACCAGCTCCCGGAGTTCTTCGCCGATCTGACCGACGAGCGCGCCCAGAGCGCGATCGCCCTGGTCCACTCGCGGTTCTCCACCAACACGTTCCCGTCGTGGCCGCTGGCGCACCCGTACCGGTTCATCGCGCACAACGGCGAGATCAACACCATTCGCGGGAACCGCAACTGGATGCAGGCCCGCGAGGCGCTGCTGCGCTCCGACGTCCTGCCCGGCAACATCAAGCGGCTGTTCCCGATCGTCACGCCGGAGGCGTCCGACTCGGCCGGCTTCGACGAGGTGCTCGAGCTGCTGCACCTGGCCGGGCGCAGCCTGCCGCACGCCGTGCTGATGATGATCCCCGAGGCGTGGGAGAACGACCCCGGCATGGAGCCGGCCAAGAAGTCGTTCTACCGCTTCCACGCCAGCCTGATGGAGCCGTGGGACGGCCCGGCCAGCGTGGCGTTCACCGACGGCACGATCATCGGCGCGGTGCTCGACCGCAACGGCCTGCGTCCCGGCCGCTGGTGGCACACCACCGACGGCCTGGTGGTGCTCGGCTCCGAGGCCGGCGTGCTCGACCTCGACCCGGCGACCGTCGTGGCCAAGGGCCGGCTGCAGCCGGGCCGGATGTTCATGGTCGACACTGAGGCCGGCCGGATCGTGCACGACGACGAGATCAAGACCGGCCTGGCCGCCGCGCAGCCGTACGACGACTGGCTGCACGCCGGGCTGATCCGCCTCGAGGACCTGCCGGCGCGCGAGCACGTGATCTACACGCACGACTCGGTGACCCGTCGCCAGCAGGTGTTCGGCTACACCGAGGAGGAGCTGAAGATCCTGGTCACGCCGATGGCCCGCCTCGGCGCGGAGCCGCTCGGCTCGATGGGCACCGACACCCCGATCTCGCCGCTGTCGCAGCGCCCGCGGCTGCTGTTCGACTACTTCCACCAGCTCTTCGCCCAGGTCACCAACCCGCCGCTGGACGCCATTCGCGAGGAGCTGGTGACCAGCCTGGGCATGACCATCGGGCCGGAGGGCAACCTGCTCGACCCGGGCCCGGCGAGCTGCCGGCAGATCGTCCTGCCGTACCCGATCATCGACAACGACGAGCTGGCCAAGCTGCTGTCCATCGACGAGGACGGCGACCTGCCCGGGTTCAAGGCGGTCCGGGTCTCCGGGCTGTACCCGTTGCGCGAGGGCGCGGCCGGCATCAAGGCGCGGCTGACCCAGATCTGCCGGCACGTGTCCGAGGCGATCGAGGACGGCGTACGCATCCTCGTGCTCTCCGACCGCGACGCCAACGCCGACCTCGCGCCGATCCCGTCCCTGCTGCTCACCGCGGCGGTCCATCAGCACCTGGTGCGCGAGCAGACCCGCACCCAGGTGGCGCTGGTGGTCGAGTCCGGCGACTGCCGCGAGGTGCACCACGCGGCCGTGCTGATCGGCTACGGCGCCGCGGCGGTGAACCCATACCTCGCCTTCGAGAGCGTCGAGGACCTGATCGTCACCGGCCCGCTCGCCGGGATGGACTCGCGCGTCGCGATCCGCAACTACGTCAAGGCGCTCGGCAAGGGCGTCCTGAAGATCATGTCCAAGATGGGCATCTCGACGGTGTCCTCGTACTGCGGCGCGCAGGTCTTCGAGGCCGTCGGGCTGGACAACAAGCTGCTGCAGCGCTATTTCGCGGGCACGTCCGGGCGGATCGGCGGGTCCGGCCTCGCCGAGATCCACGCCGAGGTCAAGGCGCGCCACGAGAAGGCGTACCCGAAGAACCCGGCCGAGCGCAGCCACCGCCGCCTCGAGGTCGGCGGCGAGTACCAGTGGCGCCGCGAGGGCGAGGTCCACCTGTTCAACCCGGAGACGGTGTTCCTGCTGCAGCACGCCACCCGCAGCAAGCAGTACGACGTGTTCCGCCGGTACACCGAGAAGGTCGACGGGCTTGCGGCGGCGGCCGGCTCTCTGCGCGGGCTGTTCAAGTTCAGGGGCGACCGGCCGTCCGTGCCGCTCGACGAGGTCGAGCCGGCGTCCGAGATCGTGAAGCGGTTCGCCACCGGCGCGATGAGCTACGGCTCGATCTCCGCCGAGTCGCACGAGACCCTGGCCATCGCGATGAACCGGCTGGGCGGCAAGTCCAACACCGGCGAGGGCGGCGAGGACGTCGAGCGGCTGTACGACCCGCAGCGCCGGTCCAGCGTCAAGCAGATCGCGTCCGGCCGGTTCGGCGTGACCAGCGAGTACCTGGTGAACGCCGACGACCTGCAGATCAAGATGGCGCAGGGGGCGAAGCCGGGCGAGGGCGGGCAGCTGCCCGGCAACAAGGTGTGGCCGTGGATCGCCAAGACGCGGCACGCCACCCCGGGCGTCGGGCTGATCTCGCCGCCGCCGCACCACGACATCTACTCCATCGAGGACCTGGCCCAGCTGGTCCACGACCTCAAGATGGTCAACCCCGCGGCCCGCGTACACGTCAAGCTGGTCTCCGAGATCGGCGTCGGCACCGTCGCGGCCGGCGTGGCCAAGCTCAAGGCCGACGTGATCCTGATCTCCGGCCACGACGGGGGCACCGGCGCCTCCCCGCTGAACTCGCTGAAGCACGCCGGCTCGCCGTGGGAGCTCGGCCTGGCCGAGGCGCAGCAGACGTTGCTGCTCAACAAGCTGCGCGACCGGGTCACCGTGCAGGTCGACGGCCAGCTCAAGACCGGGCGCGACGTGGTGATCGCGGCGCTGCTGGGCGCGGAGGAGTTCGGCTTCGCGACCGCGCCGCTGATCGTGAGCGGCTGCATCATGATGCGGGTCTGCCACCTGGACACCTGCCCGGTCGGCATCGCCACCCAGAACCCGGTGCTGCGGGAGCGGTTCACCGGCAAGCCGGAGTTCGTCGAGAACTTCTTCATGTTCATCGCGGAGGAGGTTCGCGAGTACCTCGCCGAGCTGGGCTTCCGCACCATCGACGAGGCGATCGGGCACGCCGAGGCGCTCGACGTGCTGCCCGCGGTCAACCACTGGAAGGCCAAGGGTCTCGACCTGTCGCCGGTGCTGTTCGTGCCGGAGCTTCCCGAGGGCGCGTCCCGCCGCGGCATCGTCGCGCAGGACCACGGCCTGGAGAAGGCGCTGGACAACAAGCTGCTCGAGCTGGCGGCGCCGGCCCTCACCGAGGGCGCCCAGGTGCGGGCCGAGCTCGAGGTGCGCAACGAGAACCGCAGCGTCGGCGCGATGCTCGGCGGCGCGGTCACCAAGCGGTACGGCGGCACCGGCCTGCCCGACGACACCATCCACATCACCCTGCGCGGCACCGGCGGCCAGTCGTTCGGCGCGTTCCTGCCGCGCGGCGTGACACTGCGGCTGATCGGCGACACCAACGACTATGTCGCGAAAGGACTCTCCGGTGGCCGGGTGATCGTGCGGCCGGACGAGCGGGCGCCGTTCGTCGCCGAGGAGAACATCATCGCCGGCAACACGATCCTCTACGGCGCGACCGCGGGCGAGGTGTTCCTGCGCGGCCGGGCCGGCGAACGGTTCGCGGTCCGCAACTCGGGCGCGCAGGCGGTCGTCGAGGGCGTCGGCGACCACGGTTGCGAGTACATGACCGGCGGCGTCGTCGTGGTGCTCGGCTCGACCGGGCGCAACTTCGCGGCGGGGATGAGCGGCGGCACGGCGTTCGTGCTCGGCCTCGACCTGCAGCGGGTCAACCCGGAGCTGGTCGACCTCACGCCGCTCAACGAGGAGGAGCAGGAGCTGCTGCACGGCCTGGTGCAGAAGCACTTCGCCGAGACCGACTCCGCGGTGGCGGAGCGGTTGCTCAAGGACTGGCCCGCGGCGGTGAACGATTTCACCGCGGTGGTGCCGCGCGACTACAAGCGCGTGATGGAGCTGATCAGGACCGCCGAAGCCGCCGGTCGCAATGTGGACGAGGCGGTCATGGGGGTCAAGCGTGCCTGATCCGAACGGTTTTCTCCGGTACGAACGTCAGCTGCCGAAGCGTCGTCCGGTCCCGCTGCGGATCCAGGACTGGCACGAGGTGTACCCGCCGGCCGGCGAGGAGCTGATCCGCGACCAGGCGACCCGCTGCATGGACTGCGGGGTCCCGTTCTGTCACGACGGCTGCCCGCTCGGCAACCGCATCCCCGACTGGAACGACCTGGTGCGCACCGGGGCGTGGCAGGCGGCGGCCGAGTCGCTGCACGCCACCAACAACTTCCCGGAGTTCACCGGCCGGCTGTGCCCGGCGCCCTGCGAGGCGGCCTGCGTGCTGGGCATCGGCGACGACCCGGTCACGATCAAGCAGGTCGAGGTCGAGATCGCCAACCATGCCTTCGACCTCGGGTACGTGCGCCCGCAACCGGCGCCGGCACAGTCGGGCAAGCGGGTGGCCGTGGTCGGCTCCGGTCCCGCCGGGCTGGCCGCCGCGCAGCAGCTCGCCCGCGCCGGGCACGCGGTCACCGTCTACGAGCGGGACGACCGGATCGGCGGCCTGCTCCGCTACGGCATCCCCGACTTCAAGATCGAGAAGCAGCACATCGACCTGCGGCTCGCGCAGATGGCCGCCGAGGGAGTCGAGTTCCGCACGTCGGTGAACGTCGGCGTGGACGTCACCGCCGATGACCTCAAGGACCACTTCGACGCGGTGCTGCTGGCCTGCGGCGCGCTGGCCGGGCGGGACGCGCACGAGACGCCGGGCCGCGCGCTGAACGGCGTACACCTGGCCATGCATCATCTCGTCCCCGCCAACCGGGTCGTCGCCGGTCTGCAGGAGACGACGCCGATCGACGCGGCCGGCAAGCATGTCGTGATCATCGGCGGCGGCGACACCGGCGCGGACTGCCTTGGCGTGGCCCACCGGCAGGGCGCGGCCGCGGTGGTGCAGCTCGACCAGTACCCGTTGCCGCCGGAGGCGCGGGCCGGTGAGCTGCATCCCTGGCCGACGTGGCCG